>CAILKS010000032.1 GCA_903834855.1 uncultured bacterium
ATGCCTTTATGCATAATATCTGAAAGAACCTCTGGCGGAGTAGTTTCCAGAACTTCACGAATAGCGTCGATTAATTGCGCGATAGATGCATACATAGCTTCACGAATATCCACATCAGTGATGATGGCTTCACGGGGCAATCCTGTCACTAAATCTCGTCCCTTAATACTCATTTCTTCAGCCTCACCTTCTGGCATAGCTGAGCCAATTGTCATTTTTATGAACTCGCCTGTTTTTTCTCCAATTAACATTTTGAATTCATCCCGCATATACAAAATGATATCGTCTGTTAATTTATCCCCGGCTACTTTCAGACTTTTAGCCCTAACAATACCACCAAGAGCTATAACAGCGATGTCCGTAGTACCACCACCGATGTCTACCACCATACTTCCTACTGGTTCATGAATAGGCATACGCATACCAATAGCTGCAGCCATTGGTTCTTCGACAATATAAACCTCTCTTGCTCCAGCTGATTTAGCGGCATCATAAACAGCACGCATTTCTACATTTGTAATTCCAATTGGAATACCTATAACAACACGAGGGCGGAATAATTTTTTATCAACGTCATTTGCTTTGTTAATTAAATAACTAAGCATTTCTTCTGTAACTTCATAATCAGAAATAACTCCATCAACAAGCGGACGAACAATACGAATATGAGAAGGTGTACGACCCATCATATTTTTTGCTTCCAATCCAATAGCAACAACACGAGAAGTTTTTTGATTTAGGGCAACAACTGATGGTTCATTGATCACAATTCCTCGACCACGCAGATAAACAAGCGTATTAGCTGTACCCAAGTCGATACCTATGTCATTTGAAAAATGTCGGTAAAGTCGATCAAACATGCTAGCATTCTAACACAAATACAGATTTTAGACATTAGATTTTAGATTTTAGATAACACAAAATACCTTTGATTTTTAAGGACTTTGGAAGATTTTATAAGATTTAATATAGATGGACAAAGAGTTTAATTTGTTGTAAATTTGTTATGAAGGTTCAATATCAACAATTCACGCGATGAAATAGCTCGCATATAAAAGGAATGCACGTGATTAAAAAACCAAAATTCGAAACACGTCCCGGAGACAAAGTTGTATCTGATGAGGTAGCCCTTCAAGATCGTCTTGATTTGAAAGAAAAATCACCAGAGGCAACTCTAGGTAGCTTTGTGAATTTTTTCATGAGCCATGATGGTACACCACCTCAAAATTTTATCATTAAAGTCAAAAACACTCCTCTGGAAATGGATTTATTTGTGGCCAACCTTGAAGGCCTATTGCAAGATCCAAGCTATGCTGAAGATTTTTTTAGTGCCACTGGAACAGTGTTGAATGTTTATCCTTTCTACACGAAACCTCTGGCAGGAATAATTGCGGCAGCTGTTCTCGAACAATCTCCAACCCTGCAGTGAAATAATCTGTTAAGGAGTAGTAAATTGCTAACACAAATTGTGACCACGGAAGAGCTAGCAAGAGCCTTAATCAGAATGAATGTTAGAGCTATCCCAGACTTCAACCTTGTCGGTTGTACAATGGTAGATCTAATACCGTACGTGAAAGAAATGGTGACTGATGGGCCAAATCTGAGCTATTTAACTTCCTTTGAATTATTTGATAGGCCACTAATAATCAACGACTTGGATAAAATGGCACAGGAAGTTTCTGCAATTATGCTTGCAAAATGTGGTTAACTCAACCACCAAAAATGAGTCAGCAAAAAGCCCCGCAACGCGGGGCTTTTTTAATTGTATACTACCCACTACTTACTACTTACTACTTACTATTTTATTCGCAGTTCTTTTTGTATGTTGCAAAAAGTTCTTCAATAGAAACTATTTCACTTCCATCTTTTGTTCTTTCTTTTATTTCTACACCACCAGCTAAAATTGATTTATCCGAGACAACTACACGCATTGGTATACCAATCAAATCGCTATCAGCAAATTTTGCTCCAGCTGATTCATTTCTATCATCAAACAAAACTTCAACTCCGGCACTTGTTAATTTCGCATAAATATCTTCTGCTTTCTTTGCAGTATCACTTTCTTTTTCTTTTGCTAATGAAATTAAATGAAGAGAAAATGGGGACACAGATGCCGGCCAGACTAAACCTTTTTCATCAGCAAACTTTTCTGTAATAACACCCATAATACGTGAAGGACCAATTCCATAACACCCCATAAATGGAAATTTCTTTGAGCCGTCTTGATCTGTATAAGTATAATTAAGTACTTCTGTATACTTAGTGTCTAATGGAAATATATTTCCAACCTCACAAGCACTCACCTGTTCCATAGTACTAAAATCAACTCCGAGTTTTTTTGCGTTTTCATCATTTACAACTTCTTTGTTGTAAGCAATATTATTTTTACGATCTAGATAAATCATATCTTCACCTACATCAACGATCGTCTGAAATTCATGGGAAAAATTTGGTGTGAAATCTCCACCGGAGGCAACTGTAATAAATGTATCATTGCCAAGACCAAGATCACGATAAACATTCATATAAACTGGTTTAATGCTTTCGTAGTAGCGCATAAGATCATCTTGATCTCTATGAAAACTATATAAATCTTTCATTCTAAATTCACGACCACGAAGTAGCCCTGATTTAGCTCTTGCTTCATTTCTAAACTTTGTTTGTATTTGATAAAAAGCAGCAGGTAAATCTTTATATGATTGTAAGTACTCAGAAGCTATCGGAGTAATCATATCCTCATGCGTTGGATTTAAAATATATGAGTTTGAACTTTTTTGCTTTGAAACTTCATTTGCTGGGCCTGTACGCATTAGAACATCAACAGTATCTAAACGTTTAGTATTTTTCCATTTTTCTTCAGGTGAAAGTGAGGTCATTAAAACTTCTGTACCAACAGTATCCATATGATGTCTAACAATATCTTCTATCTTTTTTAGAACACGAAGACCAAGTGGTAAAAATGTATAAACCCCTGCCATTTCCTTATGAATAAATCCAGCACGAGTAAGGAGTATCGCATTTTTTGATACTTCATCTGCTGGCGCCTCTTTTCTTGTTTTTGTATAAAGTTGTGATTGTCGCATCAGAAAATTATAACACAGTTTTTAGTTTCCAGTTTTTAGTTTCAAGAAAATACAGGACGGGCGGTGGACTGTTCTGTATTGAATCCTCTGGAAACTAAAAACTGGAAACTTGAAACTTACCCTCGCACATCATGCACAGTTACAAGAACAAGTAACAACATTAAAGCTAAGAAACCTACAACATTCACCCATGAATAATATTTGTGAGGAACTTTTCTTCTAATTACCGCTTCAATAACAACTACAACCATTCGTCCGCCATCAAGTGCTGGAAGTGGAAGAATATTAAATATAGCTAAGTTAATAGAAAGTACTGCAACTAAAGTCAAAATTGCTTTATAACCATATTCACTTGTTTGACCAACTATTTTAGCTATACCTATTGGACCAGCTAATTCTTTAATAACATTTTTACCTTGAAATATTGATGAGAATAAAGTCGTGAGCCCTCCAAAAGTCATTTTTGTCATTTCATAAGTGTGAGTAGTCCCGATTTTTATTGCTTCGATAAAAGTTGTATTTATAGTACCAACATTATCCACTGAAAGACCAATGGCTTTTTTATCAGGAACAATTCCATAAACAGCTGCAATCGTAGTACTTTCTTTTGTTCTATTGGGTGTTTGATAAGTAATAGTAAACGAGTCATTATTATGAGCTGAAATAAAATCAATTAAAGACGTGGCATTTTTTAAATCAGCCGTTGCATTTTTTGTAGTAACAGAAATTAAAATAGTACCTGGAGTAATACCCGCTTTAAAGGCTGGACTATTTGGTGATGCATCCATAACTGTCAAAGCAGAATTTTTAATTCTACTTCCATATATCTCATCAGACTCACTAACTTTTATAGTTCCATAAGAAATACCAATAAAAATAAACCAAGCAAGTAACATATTCATTGTTACTCCAGCGATAAGCACAAGTAATTGTGCCCACCACGGACGATTACCAAAGGCTCGTGGGTGATTCTTTGCAATATCATCAGGCTCTCCATTTTCACCCCAAATAGAAACATAACCACCGAGTGGTAATGCGTTTATTGCATAAGTTGTTTCGCCTTTCTTTTTCGCGTAAAGTCTTGGAGGAAAACCAAAAGCAAATTCATCAACTCTCATATCAGTCCACTTGGCAACAATAAAATGCCCGAATTCATGAGCAATAACAAGAACGAGAATAATAACTAAAAATAAAATAATTGAAAGTGAAGACATGAGCATAATGATAACACAGTTTTTAGTTTCCAGTTTCAAGTTTCAAGAAAATACAGGACGGCCGTAGGCCGTCCTGTATTTTAAGTCCTCTAAAAACTAAAAACTGGAAACTTGAAACTGTCCTACTCTCCCATCACTTCTTTCTCTTTTTTCTCAAACAAAGCTTCGAATTCTGCATTCGCGAGGTCTACAATTTTTTGCATTTCTTCACGATAACGCATACGATCATCTTCATTATATTCTCCAGCTTTTTCACGAGCATCAATATCTTTATTTGTATCTTCACGAAGTGAGCG
>CAILKS010000033.1 GCA_903834855.1 uncultured bacterium
AGTTCCCATTGAGAAAAGAATCACAGAAACAATAATAGCTGCGATGTGTGAATCACGAATAGAAGTCCAAGCACGGGCAAAACCTGCATCAACTGCATCTATTAATCCTTTTCCATTTCTAATTTCTTCTTTCATTCTTTCAAATGTCAAAACGTTTGCATCCACCGCGAGTCCAACGGAAATAATAAACCCGGCTATTCCAGCTGAAGTTAATGTAACTGGGATTAACTTAAATAACATAAGCATAATTAGAGAATAAACAACAAGACCAAGTGAAGCCATAAATCCAGGCAATCTATACCAAAAAAGCATAAATATAACCACTAAAAGAAAACCAATTTCTGTTGCTTTTACTCCAGCTGCGGTTGCAGAAGTTCCCAATGTTGGGCCGACAACTGTTGTACCAGAAAGAGTTACAGGAAGTGGAAGAGCTCCAGCATTTAATCTTCCGACAAGTATGCGAGCCTCTTCAACTGTGAAAGTTCCAGAAATAACTGCCTTTCCTCCAGTAATTTCTTCATTAACAACTGGTGAGGAAATAGGTACACCATCCAAAAAGATAGCCACTTGCTTGCCAACATTTGCTTTTGTAATTTCAGCGAAAAGATTTGCTCCTTCATCATTGAATTGTAGTGATACCATCGGACGATTTGTTGTTTGATCAAAAGTAAGTGATGCTTTTGTCAAAAATCTTCCAGTAAGTTGAGATACTTCAAAATTATTTATAACGTCCAATGTTGTTGAACTTGTTGTTGCTCCTAGCTTTGGAGTTCTAAAATCAAGTACTGGAGTTTCTCCAATCATTTTTTCTGCCTTAACAACATCTGTCTCACCTGGTAATTCAATAATTAATCTCCATTCTTTTGATAGACGAGAATAAGAAGTTGTGACAGACGGCTCACGTACACCGAAGAGATTTACACGACGCTCGATGACATCACGAAGTGCACTAACGCTTTCTGTAGCATCAGTCCCAGCTGGAAGTGAATCGGTCTCTATTTTATAAGTAAGAGATGATCCCCCAGCCAAATCTAGGCCCAAAACGAAATCTTTTCCCCCTTTTACCAAATAAAAACCAATCGCAATTGCTACTACTATTACCCAAAATGCTTTAATTTTCTGCTTCATTTTAGTGCTTGAAATTTAATAAGTGGCATTATTGTAGCACATTTTGAGGAACATTAAACCTAGCCGTCGTAGACCCCACAAATACCACAAACTTTACTATATAAGGACCCTCGTTACATAGGGGTACCCTCTGAGGGTACCCCTATGTAAACCTAATAATCTATTTTAGATTAAAACCTTTCGCTGTGCATTACATAGGGTACCCCTATGTAATTTTGATATATACTTAATTAAGTTAATAAATTTAAAATAAAAAAATGACAACAAGAAATCATTCTCTTGTAAAAGACGAGTATTACCATATTTATAATCGTGGAAATTCAAAACAAATAATCTTTCTCGACGAACAAGATTACAAAATCTTTCAATTTTACCTTTACATTATGAATATGGAAAAAAGAATCACATCCAGAGAAGCGGGAGATGCTTCATATTCGTATGATCGTAATAAAGTTTTAGTAGATATAGGTGCATACTGCTTAATGCCTAACCATTTCCATATTTTACTTACACAAAAAGAAAATGGAGGTATCTCAAAATTTATGCTAAAACTTTCTACTGCATATACAATGTATTTTAATCAGAAATATAACAGAACTGGTAGTTTGTATGAAGGAACTTTTAAGTCAAAACATATAGCTGAT
>CAILKS010000034.1 GCA_903834855.1 uncultured bacterium
ACTTTTACTTGAGCTTTAACTGGAGGAATAATTTGAACCGGAGTATCCTTCTTTATTGATGACATTTTTTCAATAACATTTATAAGTTTATCTAATTTAAAACTAATATCTGCTAATTGCTTCTTTGTGGAGTCATCAGCCGGTGATGGCTTAGATTCTGGACGAGCAAATGAAGTCGTAGGTGTTGGTCTATCATTTGAAAATCTTTTTGGTTCACGATTATTTGTTTCACGATTAAAAGAACCTGACTTATATTCTTTATCATCACGTTCTCTTTTAGCACTGAAACAAGAACTACAATATACTGGCTTATCATTTGATGGACGAAATGGTACATCACAATTCTTTTTACACTCACTACAAGTGGCCTGAAACATTGTAACTTCTCTATCACCACCTCTATCTCCTCCTCTTTTATCTCCATATGATGGCCTGCTTCTGCTATCATCACGTCCTCCACCTCTACCTCCACGAAATCCCCCACTGTTATTATCTCTAGATTGAAAATTTTTCATATACCTCATACTATGCTATTAGAAGGAAAGAAGCAAATAAATACAGCTAGGTGGTTGGCAAATTACAGCTCACAGAAATACAGTAACTTTCTCCCGCGCAAAGCAGAGGGTACGGGATTCGAACCCGTGAAGGCTTTCACCTTGCTACCTTTCCAAGGTAGTGCACTAAGCCGCTATGCGAACCCTCTGCTTTATGCGGGACTGCAATTTTAACAAGTTGATTACAACTTAAAAAATTGGGAGCAATGTAGCACATTAGACCGCTCTGCCACCTCTCCAAGATTTTGATTAAAACCAAGCGCGAGCCATCATGCTCGCGCTATATTGTACCACACACATTTTTTCTAGCATTTTTACCAACTACCAGAAGATCCTCCCCCGCCAGATGATCCGCCTCCAAAACCACCAAATGATGAGCCTCCACCAAATGAGCCACCACCTCTACCCCCTCCAATCCACCAAGGAATTGATGATCCACCATCAATAGCACTCTTATATGAATAAGAAACAAAATAATCAAATAAAAGACCAAATAAAATAAATATAACAGTCAGAATGGAACCCCAAATTAAAGTAATTCCCAAAATACCAAAAAATGTTATGGCTACACCGCCAATTCCGCCAATAAGACCCCCTGCCCACCACGATTTACTTCTACCAAGAATTGAAGCAAGAAATTGTAAACCAATAATAAGAAAAACAACAATAAACTCAATTGTATTTCCATTTATTGAAGAACCAGATTTTTTCCCTGTTGTTTTATATTCACCCTTCGTTACTTCTTCAATAGCTGTCACACCTTGTATAACACCATTATCATAATCGCCTTGTTTAAAAGATGGTGTAATTTTATTATCAATAATATCTTTTGCTGTAATGTCAGGAAGAGATCCTTCTAAGCCATAACCAACTTCTATACGAAGCTTATGATCATCACGTGAAATTAAAAGCAAAATACCATTGTCATTTTTTGCATTTCCTATTTTCCAATTTGCAAATAATTTTGATGCATAATTTTCTATAGTATCCCCTCCTAAATCTGGAATAGTCACAACAGATATTTCATTACTGCTACTTGCTGTAAAAACTCTCAACTCTTCTTCAAGAGATTGTTTTGCGTCTACAGACAAAATGCCTGCATAATCATTTACATACCCAGCTGGTTTATCAGGAATTGTAAAAGCATAGGAAAATAAAGCTGTGGAAAATAATACAGCGAGCGTAACAGCTATCTTTTTCATATTTACTAATTTAACTTAACTGATGGAGCTTTTGCGGCACTTTCTTCTGCTTTAAAGAAATTTCGCTTTTCAAAACCAAAAAGTGAAGCGACTATATTAGATGGGAAAGTAACAAGATGAGTATTGAATAATCCAACAGTATCATTGAAACGTGTTCTTTCAACCGATACACGATTTTCTGTCCCTTCTAGCTGAGTCATAAGATTCTTCACAGTCTCACTGGATGCGAGTTGTGGATAACTCTCTACGATCATAAGAAGTCTTCCAAGTGAACTTTCTACTTGACCTGCAGCTGCAGCCTTTTCATTAACTGTCTTTGCTCCAGCATACCCTTGGCGAGCATTGGCAATAGATATAAAAATATCTTTCTCTTGAGTCATCATACCTTTAACTGATTCAACTAAATTAGGAATAAGATCAAAACGTCTTTGATATTGAGCCTCAACTTGAGCCCATTGTGTATCAACTGCAAGATTAGCCTTTACCATACTATTGTATGAAGACATAACCCATAAACCAAAAAGAACAGCAACCACTACCACACCGATGATTATTTTATTTTTCATATGTATTAATTATAACAAAACAAAGATACAGTTACTATACAACTATTCTAATGTATTTGTTGTTGTATTTGTTAACCGACTAATTCTCTCAGAGAGAGGTGGGTGTGTCATAAAAAGTTTAGCCACAAAAGAAATTTTTTCATCATTACGAAGTTCAGATTCATCATTTACTCCAGTAGGGTCAGAGATAAATAAATGAGCTATAGCTGCATGTTGTATTTTCATTGGTTGATGAAAATTGCTAATCTTTTGAAGAGCTAAAGATAACCCTTCGGGATAATGAGTAATAGAAACAGAGGTACTGTCAGCTAAAAATTCTCTTTCTCTAGAAATAGCCATACGAATAATAGTAGCAGCAATAGGAGCTAAAATAATTGCAACGATTCCTAAAACAAAAAATATAGGATTTTTCTTTTCATCACTTCCTGCCCCAAAAAATGAAGCTCGCAATGCCATATCTGCAACTAAAGATATAATACCAGCAAAGACAACAACTACAGTATTAACTAGCATGTCCCTGTTTCCAATATGTGAAAGCTCGTGGGCAAGCACCCCTTCAAGTTCTGATTTTGTAAGTAGTGGTAATAGTCCAGTTGTAACTGCAATAACAGAATTATCCTTGTTTCTTCCTGTAGCAAAAGCATTCGGTGCCGGATCATCAATAATATAAAGTGATGGCATTGGGAGCCCAGCTGTAATACAAAGATTTTCCATACTATTCCAAAGTTCAGGATATTGATCTTTGGATTCTATTTTTGTCGCCCCGGCCATAGACAAAACTAACTTGTCAGAAAACCAATAAGAACCAACGTTCATTATTAAACTAAAGAGAATAGCGTAATACAGAATAGAAGGATTACTATACATTAATGACAACACAAAACCAATAATAACGACTAGCAAAAAAAATACTGTCATCATAATCCCTGTGGTTCTTATATTTGATGATTGTTTCGTGTAGAAAGTGGGCATACTATATTAGATGCTTACAAACATAAATTAGAAAGCATACTTGCTTATTTTTACTTCTGTGTTCTTATAAAGAACTACCCTGCAAGTTACTTTATAGTACAAAACCTAGAGTTTAAGTCAAGGACAGGCGTGACTACACGCCTAGTCAAAAGTCCATAAAGTCTATAAAGTTGAAAGTTAATTCTGGATTCGTATCTACTTTACAGACTTTTGACTTTATAAACTTTTGACTAATTAAGACTTTCAGCTCTTCTCTTTTTCTGATACTATAAATAGATATATGTCACAAAAAGAAGCCCCAAACCAATTATTCAAAGTCCGTCATTCATTAGCCCATGTGCTTTTAATGGCTATTAAACATAACTTTCCTCACGCATTACCTACAATCGGCCCAGTAACTGATACAGGCTTTTATTATGACCTCGACTTTATTGATGGGGTAAAAATTGGGGTGGAAGATTTGAAAAAAGTAGAAGATACAATGAGAGAAATTTTAAAACGTAATTTAGATTTCAAAATTGAAACTGTATCCGTAGACCAAGCTCGTACACTTTTTGCAGTTAATCCATTCAAACTAGAGTTAATTGATGGTATTGAAAAAGAAGGACAAAATGTAACCCTTTATCATACCACCGCAGATGCGGGGCAAGACGGGAATGACTTTTATGATTTATGTGAAGGTCCACATGTTGAAAATACAAAAGAAATTCCTACAGACTGTTTTACACTTAGTCATTTAGCTGGTGCCTACTGGAGAGGAGACGAAACTAAACCAATGCTCACACGTATATATGGTCTAGCATTTGAAACAAAAGAAGAATTAGATGCTTATGTTTTACAACAAGAGGAAGCAAAAAAGAGAGATCACAGAATTATTGGTGCTCAATTAAAACTTTTCACTGTGTCCCCTCTTATTGGTGCTGGGCTTCCGCTTATGCAACCAAATGGAATGATAATAAGAAAAGAAATTGAAGACTACTTGTGGTCACTCCACTGCAAAAAAGGTTATTCACGTGTTTGGACTCCACATATTGCAAAAGAAGCATTATATATAACCTCCGGTCACGCTGCAAAATTTGGTGATGAACTTTTCCGTGTGCAAGGCAAGGAAGATAAATTTATTATGAAGCCGATGAATTGTCCACATCATATGCAAATCTTTGCGGATAATCAATTCTCTTATCGTGATATGCCCGTTAGATATTTTGAACCAGCTACAGTTTATAGAGATGAGAAGTCAGGCCAATTAGGTGGATTACTTCGTGTACGTGCTATTACCCAAGATGATGGTCACCTTTTCTGTACACAAGACCAAGTTAAACAAGAAGTTTCAACTATTGTTGGTATTATAAAAGAATTTTATACAACAATGGGAATGATGGAAGGTTATTGGGTGTCATGGTCTGTCAGAGGAGACGATAAAAGTAAGTACCTTGGAACTGACGAGGTTTGGGACTTAGCCGAAAGATCACTTGAAGAAGCTGCGAAAGCAAATAATTTAAATTATAGAAGAGTCGAAGGTGAAGCTGCATTTTATGGACCGAAATTAGACTTTATGTTCAAAGATGCAATAGGACGACAGTGGCAACTCGCCACAATTCAATGTGATTTCAATTTACCAGAAAGATTTGATTTGAATTTCATAAATGCTGAAGGTAAAAAAGAACGTCCAGTTGTTATACACCGAGCTATTTCTGGATCAATAGAAAGATTTATGGGTGTAATGATAGAACACTTCGCTGGTAACTTCCCTCTTTGGTTATCTCCTAACCAAATTACAATACTTCCTATTGCTGATAAACATGCAGAATATGCAAATACTGTTTTTGAAAAATTACAAGATTCTAATATTCGTGTAAAAATTGATAATTCTCGTGAAGGGCTTGGAAAGAAAATCCGTAATACTCGAGAAATGAAAACCCCCTACTGGGCAGTTATTGGAGATGCCGAAATTACAAATGGTACAGTTACACTTGAACACAGAATAGACGGTAAAATTGGCGAAATGAAAATTGAGGATTTGATTAAGAAATTGTCAGAGGAAATTAAAGAGAAGAAGTAGAGTTTTCTTACAAAGAACAAAAAATAACCCACAGTATTACTACTGCGGGTTCCTGTGGTTATGGATGAGAAACTGGCTGAAGCCGATCACATCTGCTGTTGTTGCTGTTGCTGCTGTTGTTGTTGCTGCTGACTGTAACGGTCTGGCTGTTGCTGCGGTTGCGCATAAACTGGAATCGTTGCAACTACCATTGTTTGAATTTGTGGCATTTCCTGTCTCCTTAAAACAAGGACTCTAATCTAACAATTATATACAGCAAAGTCAATACTAAGTTAAATTACATAGTTTTTAGTTTAATACAAAAATTCTATTTCTTATATTTAATCAATAGACTAACTGGTTAAAACAAATTAGATTGCCTTAATAGTTTTCATAAAATGACTTAGCCACGAGGCGTGGAGGAGTGAGCAAAGAGGTGTACTTAGTGGTACGGTGACGAGCGAGCGACGAACACAACAAAGTAGATGAGTTATTTTAGGAGAACTATATATCGAGGTTGGCTTGCTTAGCGTATGTTTGGATAAAACTCTTACGTGGCCCCACTTCAGAACCCATCAACATTTCAAAAGTTCTATCTGCATCCCCTGCTTCATGAACTGAAACTAATTTTAATGTACGAGTTTTTGGATCCATTGTTGTTTCCCAAAGTTCATCTGAGTTCATTTCTCCAAGACCTTTATATCTTTGAATCTGTGGTTTCTTGTTAGACTTCTTTACAACTTTTTCTTCTGCTTCTTCAGCAGTATCTCCTTCTTGTGCTTCATCAGCAGGTTCTGTACTTTCTTCAGTACTTTCAGTGTCTTTCTCATCAAAGCCAAGCTTCTTTAGAATTGCCTGCTTCTCAACATCTGAATATGCATAATGATTCTCTTTGTTAAAAGCAATTTTATAAAGTGGTGGTTGAGCAATATAAACATAGCCAGCGTCAATAATCGGACGATAGTAACGATAAAAGAAAGTAAGTAGAAGTGTACGAATGTGTGCCCCATCCACATCGGCATCTGTTGCGATAATTAATTTATGGTAACGACACTTTTCAATATTGAATGTATCTCCAATAGCTGCCCCCATAGCAAGAACTAGATTCTTAATCTGTTCACTTCCTAACATTCTATCCAATCGTGCACGCTCTACGTTTAATATTTTTCCACGAAGTGGAAGTATAGCTTGAGTCACACGATCACGACCCATCTTGGCTGTACCACCAGCAGAATCTCCCTCCACTATGAATAATTCAGAGTCAGCTGGATCATTACTTTGACAGTCTGCAAGTTTTCCAGGAAGTGAGAAGCCTTCGAGTGCCCCTTTTCTAAGAACAGAATCCTTAGCAGCCTTTGCGGCTTTACGAGCACGAAGAGCAAGTAATCCTTTACTGATAATTTCTTTTGCATCATCTGGATTCTCTTCCATGAAAAGAGTGAAGGCATCAGAAAAGACAGTGGAAACAGCTGACTGAGCTTCCATTGATCCAAGCTTTGCTTTTGTCTGACCTTCGAATTGAATCTCACGAAGCTTTACAGAAATAACAACGGTCAAGCCTTCAAGTACATCATCTCCTGTTAGGTTTTCATCTTTTTCTTTTAGAACACCATTCTTACGAGCGTAAGCGTTTATAAGACGAGTAAGGGAAGTTTTAAATCCTGTAACATGAGTTCCACCTTCTATTGTAGGAATATTGTTTGCATACGCTGCAATTTTTGTTGGAAAATCATCAATATATTGTAGAGCAATTTCGACACCTACATTTTCGGCGGACTTATCTACATAAAAAATATTTTTATGTACTGGCTTTGAAAATTCATTATAATGTTTTACTAAAGACTTTAATCCTCCTTCAAAATAAAATGTTTGACTAGGTTGTTCAAGTGAAAGATCTGTTAAATATTTTTCTCCAGAAAAATCTCCCTTACCAGCGTATTCACGTGCATCGATAACATGAATAGTAAGACCACGAACCAAGTATGCTTGCTGGCGAAGATGAGAAATAACTCTACTTATTTCAAATTCTGTTCCCTCTTTGAAGATTTCTGCATCTGGTTTGAAGGTTACAATTGTCCCGTTGAATTTTGATTTACCAACTTGCTTAACTGCGGACTTTTTTATTCCTTGTTTATATTCCTGCATGAAAAGTCCTCCATCGCGATGAACTTCTACTTTTGTATGAATAGAAAGAGCATTCACAACAGAAGCTCCAACACCATGAAGACCACCGGATACGTTATACCCCTCGCCACCGAATTTTCCTCCAGCGTGAAGTGTACACATAATAGTTTCAAGTGCAGATACTTTTGTCTTTGGGTGAATGTCAGTTGGAATACCACGACCATTATCAATCACACGAACATATCCGTCCGGTAGTAACACAACTTCAACACGATTAGCATAACCATTCATCGCCTCATCTCGAGAGTTGTCAAAAATTTCCCAAATCAAATGGTGAAGACCGTCCGGCCCTGTTGAGCCGATATACATTCCTGGACGCTTGCGAACTGGTTCTAAGCCTTCAAGAACTTGAATCTGATCCGCACCGTAACTTGATTTCTTTGCACTAGATTTCTCTTGTTTTGGGGCCATAAATAATAAAAATACTAAGTAGAATAATCCTTGAATTATAACATTTTTACAGCAAAAAAGAAAGTGGAAAAGTGTCTATTTTGACCTTAATTTATAAGGATTTTTAAGAGTATTTCTGCATTGATTTTACAAACTCATCATTCTTTTCATATTCGTTATTAAAATACTTTGAAAAAGATGCAAAGGCTGGAGAAAATAAAATAATATCCCCCTCACCAGCTAGAGCAAAAGCTTTATCTACACAATCAGATAATTTTTCAAACTCATGTTCTTTTGGAAGATTCAATCGATCAGTTCCAGTGCCAGACAAATAAATTACTGCTTTAGTATTTTCTTTAATAGATTTTTCAAGATTCTCAATTGGAAGACCTTTATCATTACCACCAACAATTAAAATAGGTTTTAGGTTAAAGGTTGCAGTGATTGATTCCAAAGCTTTTATGGTTGCATCTCCAGTTGTTCCGTTATTGTCATTGAATACACGAACTCCTTTATAGGTACCAATATCCTCCAAACGCCCCTCAACTGCTTTAAAAGTCGCTACCGCCTCACGAATAGCTGCATCATCTAAACCACATTGGGAAGCAACCTCATAAGCTAATTTAGCAGCTATTTGATTATGTTCACCAATTAAATTAGTTTCAATATGACTATTAACAGCAATAATCATTTCTTGATTGGGATCTCTTTTTTTAATTTCTTCTTCTGCGTCAGGGCTAACTATTAAAACATCTAATTCTTTTTGATTACGATAAATATTTGCCTTATCGTTGAAATATAATTCTTTATCATTTTTATAATAATTCATGTGATCGTCTAAGAAAGATGTAAAGACTGAAATGTGTGGACTTATTTTCATATCACCAAAACCTTGCAATTGCCATGAGTCGAGTTCAAGCACCAAAAAATCTCCATCTTCTATTTCGTCTAGCAAAGGAAGATTTGCAACTCCACGAACATTTCCACCGAGATGAACTTTTTTACCAGATAACTTTAAAATATGCGCAATCATTTGTGTGGTCGTACTTTTACCACGAGTGCCTGTAATGCCTATTATTCTTACATTTGGTAAATTTTTCATCACAATATCACACACAAGTGCCGCCGACATATAAACAGGTGTGTTTTGACTCTTCGCATATTTAATATTTTCACTATCTAATGGCACACTTGACGCTTTAAAAATAAAATCCCTATTTTCAAAATCTTTCATTTTATGTTCTCCAAGATGATAAGTTATATTTTTATATTTTGAAAGAGCTAATACAGAAGTTGCCAATTCTTTTTCTGTTTTTTTATCAGTCACAATTAATTCTGCTCCATTTTTTGCAAAAAATTCTATATCTCCTAAACCACGACCGAGAAGCCCAAGCCCCATCGCTGTAATTTTCTTATTCTCAAAATATGGTAAATAAATTTCTTTCTTCATATTTATTTTTTAAGAGGAATTTTATTAAGTTCTGCAAATGCGTCACCTGCTCCAATATTTAAAACAATAGTATTTGATTCAGTAATATCCATAATCTTACTTGGCATATCTGTTATGGAAGAAAGAGTTTCTGCGTGTCCACCCTTTTCAATAATTGAATCTCTTAAATCTAGAGATGAAACAGATAAATCAGTTTCGAGACGGGCTTTATAAATTGGCATTAAAGAAACAAAATCAGCCGTTTTCAAAATATCTGTAAATTCTTCAAAAAATGCTTTGGTACGAGAATGAAGATGCGGTTGAAAAAATACGTGTAGCTTAAAGTCCGGTGTTGGATATTTAGAGCGTAGTGCTTCTAGTGTTGCTTTGATTTCATTTGGATGATGACCATAGTCATCATAAACAACTACACCATTTTCTGTTTTACCTTTGTATTCCAATCTACGCCATGTGCCTGGGAAATTCTTCAAGCCTTCACGAATTTTTATTTCATCTAATCCAAGCTCTTTTAAAAGAGCACAAACTAACTGTGCATTTGATTGATTATGCTCACCCAAAACACTAAGCTCTATACTTTTTCGATCAATACAATCTGCGTCTATTTTTTTTGCTTTGGTGTTTAAAGAAACGTTACTATGTGTTACCAAAAAACCTTCTTCATCTAGTTTGTCGGCAAATGATTGAAAAGCATCGTGTATATCTTCAATGTCTTTATAATAATCTAAATGGTCAGCATCAATATTTGTAACAATAATATGACGAGGATTTAAATTAAGAAATGATCTCCTATATTCACAGGATTCAACAACTAAATACTTGCTATCCCCTGCAATAAAATTTGTACCGCCATCTGATAATAAACTACCGATAATAATTGTCGGATTGATGCCACATGCTTTTAATGCATAATAAGTCATAGCAGTTGTAGTAGTTTTGCCATGAGTCCCGCAAATAGAAATTGTTGTATACTCCTTTGTTAAAAGTCCAAGGGCTTCGGGATATGTCATACACTTTATTCCTCTTTTTCTCGCCTCAACTAATTCAACATTATCATCACTAATCGCAATTGTATAAATAACTAAATCCAAACCATCTTTAAGATTAGAAGCATCTTGTCCAATAAAAATATCCAAGCCCTCTTCTTTTAATTTTTCAAGAATATCAGATGTAGCTCCATCTGAACCACCAACACTTGCTCCATTTGCATGACAATATCTAGCAAGAGCTGAAAGTCCAATGCCTCCAATTCCGATGCAGTGTATATTTTTATAATCTGTTAATTTCATATTAGCGAATTTCGTAACCTTTATCTTTAAAGACTTTATAATACGCTTCCATCATTTCATTTACTTCTTCATCAGTAAGAGTCTTTTCATAACTTTGAAATACTAAACGAAACGCGAAAGAAGTTTTTCTGACGCCTTCTATTTCTTTAGGGAATGTATCAAAAAGATCGACACGAGTAACAAGAGTATTCCGTACTTCAAGACAAAGAGTATTGATACTCTCCCATGTCGTAATAGCAGGTACCCACATAGCAATATCACGGGCAATAAACGGATAAGCCGAGACTGGTTTGTAGCTAACCACAGGTAAAGATGTGAATGAGGGTGCTTCATAATTTATTGGATCCGGAAGTAATTCAATCATTGTATCAAAATCAATTTCAATAACATAAGGTTTGGTTGATACTGTTGTATAGTCTAATGAAGTAAGTTCTAAAGTACGTTTAATTTCTGCTAATATCATATCTACTCCATCTGTAAAATTACTCTTCTTTCCTCCATCGTCAATAGCAAGAGCTAAATGACGAGTTTCTTTATCTTTAGAAAAGACATTCCCTATTTCAAAAATCTTAATTACCTTTTCACCAATTAGCGGCGCGTTATAAATATTAAGAGAAAGTGAATTTAGCATTCCATGCCCTAAACTATTACGAAGCTTTTCTTTATCGTCCGCAAGACCTTTTATAAGTTCCACTTCACCAATATCACCAAAAGTATAAGTCATGACTTCGGAGAATCCATTTCTTACTAAAATTTCTCGTATTTTATTTTCATAAAACATTCTTTTGTGAGGAAGACCCTCACGATTTAAAACAGGAAGTACTGGCACAAGTTTGTCGTATCCAATAATACGCCCCACCTCTTCTGCGACATCTTCTTTAATACGAATATCTAATCTTTCAGATGGAACTTCAACTGTATAAACATCATTCTCCATCACATATTTAAATAAAAGTTTTTTAAATGTTTCTTCTACTTCATCATTTGTATATTTTGTACCAAGTATGGCATTAATATCTTCAAGTGAGACAGATAATGAAAACATCTCATCTACTTTTGGATAAATATCTGTCACAAGTGAAGCTTTTGCATCAACACATATTTCTTTAATTAAATTTGCAGTCATATACAAACCTTCTTCAATTAAAGAGTTTG
Source organism: uncultured bacterium (assembly GCA_903834855.1). GTDB lineage: Bacteria > Patescibacteriota > Minisyncoccia > Phycocordibacterales > UBA5272 > UBA11704. The sequence goes on from CAILKS010000034.1 coordinate 11,801, forward strand.
CAATTCCATTTTCAAAACGCTTTGAAGCATCTGTTCTTAAATCATATTTCTGGGAAGTCTTACGAATTAAGGTTGGCTCAAAATTAGCACTCTCTAAAATCACACTTGTGGTATCGGATTGTATGCCACTAAACTTCCCACCTTTTATTCCTGCAAGACCAAGGACCTTTTCGTCATCTGCAATGACAAGAGCTGCTTCATCTAATTTGAGGGACTTTTCATCTAAAGTGACCAATGTTTCACCTGCACGAGCCACGCGCGCACTTAAAGTACCCTTAATACTCCTTGTATCATAGGCATGCATAGGCTTATTGAGAGAAAACTGCACATAGTTGGTAATATCAACAATATTGTTAATACTTCTCTGACCTATAGATTCAAGCCTCTCCTTGAGCCATTTTGGGCTTTCTTCAACCTTTACATTGTCTAAGCAAACCCCCATAAAACGAGTACATTTTTCACCATTTTCTATTGAAATTAGTGGGCTTTGAATGCTTGAATCGAGAAAAGCTTCGCTTTTCTTGATTCTCTCATCTTCCTTAAATGTAAAACCAAAATCTGCGCAAAGCTCACGAGCCATACCTATGTGTCCAAGAGCGTCATGTGCTCTATTTGGTAAAACTTTAATATCAAAAACGGTTCCTACTTCGGTAGTAATAATCTCCTCTACCTCAAAAGATTTCTTATTAATCGTTTCAGAAATTACTCCATCTTCTGGAAGTGTTTCAACAATATAATCTTGTAACCACGCTTTTGAAAATTTCATATATTAAAATTGATTAACCACACGAAGATCCCCGCTGTAAAGAAGTCGAATATCTTCTATTCCATATTTAAGCATTACCATCCTATCTATTCCACAACCAAAAGCAAAACCACGATAATCACTAGAATTAATTCCTCCTGCTTCTAAAACTTTTGGATGTACCATCCCAGCTCCACCTATTTCTATCCAACCAGTCTGTTTACAAATATTACAACCACTACCTTTACACTTAAAACATTGCATATCCACTTCATTCCCTGGCTCAACGAATGGAAAATAACTCGAACGAAGCCTGACTACTAAATCAGTTCCAAAAAATTCAGAAAAAAACTTTTCAATCACACCAATCATCATAGATAGCGATGCGTCTTTTGCAACGTATAACATTTCAACTTGATGAAATTGTGCTTCGTGAGTTGCATCTGTTGCTTCATTACGAAATGTTTTTCCTGGACAACAAATTGCAATTGGTAATTCTTTTCCTTCTGCTACATATTTTTCCATCCTACGTATTTGCATATTACTAGTATGTGTACGAAGCACATGTCCGACTTCACCACCTAATTTATTTAATCCCCTTCTATCTTTAATCCAAAAAGTATCCTGCATATCTCTTGCTGGGTGATCAGCTGGAACATTTAATGCATCAAAATTGTGCCATTCATCTTCTAATTCCGGACCATCAACTGTATCAAAACCCATCTTTGAAAAGATGTCTGAAATGCGCGCAATCGCGAGAGTTATTGGATGTAAGTGTCCTGTCATGAATTCTATTTTAGCATAAAATAGAATTCATGACAGTTTCAAGTTTCCAGTTTTTAGTTTCCAGAGAATTCAAAATACGGGACGGCCGTAGGCCTTCCCGTATTTTCTTGAAACTGGGAACTGGAAACTTGGAACTACTTTTTCGTATCCTGAAGAACCCACTCATTTCTTCTTTTGAAAAAAGTATCGATGACTGCGCGTCCTAAAAATAATGGAACGAAAAAAGGATAAACAATAAAATAAGCAGGGAAATTTTTAAAAAATTCCTGTTTATCATCTGATAAAGTATTACCAACATATAAAGCAAGCAAGAACATTGAAAACATTACCATGGTAACAAATGACATTACATTTGTATTAAAATAAAAGAAATCAAATGTTGGGAAATGTGGATGAAAACCAACAACCATAAAACGGGTGAACCATGTGATTACTTGTGAAAAAAGACCATAGATTATAAAAGCTGCAGCATACAAACCATAGAAAACAAAAAGGAAAGCTATCGGAAGCATAAACATACCAAAATTTCCGTATTCTTTTTTGAAAAACAAATCTCTATAATCTAATGCATTTTCTAAAAACCCTCTTGCCCAACGAAGCCTTTGATAGAAAAATCCCTTAAATGTTTCTGGGCCGATTGTATAAACAAGAGCCTTGTGTGAATTCATAATTTTAAGATGAGCGCGATGCATCCTTAAAGTAATTTCAAAATCTTCTGTATTGTGTGCTTTCCGATAAACTCCAATTTTATCAAATACCTCACGACGAAAAATAGAAAACGGGCCTGGGGCTACTTGTATGGCATCTAATTCTCCATAAGTTTTTCTAAAGAAAATATTTATAAGATATTCAATAGCTTGTATTCTCTGTACAAAAGTTCTTGGATTACGAATATGAATACACGGAACAACAGCCATAACTGTAGAATCAACATTTAAATAATAAACTATAGACCTAAGCGCATTCGGTGCAACAAAAGAATCTGCATCAAGACATCCAAAAAGATCACTTGTTGAACTAGCTAAAGCTAAATTAACAGCTGTATGTTTTCCACCGTTTTCTTTTGTGATAACTTTTATCTGATTTGGATTTTTAAATTCATAAACTTTTGCAATAGCTAAAGTTTTATCCAAACTACCATCATCAACAATAACAATTGAAAGTTTATCTTTTGGATAATCTAATTGAAGTAGAGAATCAAGCGTCCCTGCGAGTGTTTTTTCTTCATTCCAACATGGAACAGCAATAGTAACTGTTGGATAAACTTCACTCTTTTGTTTCTCTTCGTGTTTTATTTTTTTCTTATTTTCAAAAAATGTTGTTAAAAGGAAAATCTGAAAATACATCGAAATAAATAAGAACGGATACATTAAACCATGTAATATGGGATATATCATAAATTAATCAGCCGCCTTTGTGGTGGTGGCCACAGTCGTAGTTGCAGTAACTGTTACTTTTGGAGGATTTTGTTTTACAATAACTTTTTTAGATAAAGAAGCTGTGGTAGTTGCTACTTTAAGTGTGTCTGGTAAAAGTTTCTCAAGTTCTTCGACGGTTTTAAAACCAATATATGTTTTATCCTCAATAACAAGAGCCGGCAATGAAGATTTAACACGATATATAGTTTTCATGGAATCTATAGCTGTAAGATCTAAATTATAATCAAATGAATATATACGTAGATCTGGATATATTTCTCTTAAACGAGTAAGTACATATCCTTCCTTTTCACAATCAGCACAATCGCCCTGATTAGAGTAGAAGTAAATTATGAAAATTGGTTTTTTTGCGGCCCCACATTTGTTAGCTAACTTTTTTGACAAAAGATAATCTTTTATTTGAAGAAGCGAATAATACTTTTTCAAATATACAACATCATTATCTTCAGCTCCACGATCTGCCTCAGTTCTAGATAATTTATCTCCAAGAGTGGAAAGCTCTGGGGAAAGACTACTCTCACCGACATTTGAACAAGGAACTTCTCCAAGAAGAGAGAACTGAGTTTCACTAGAAAGAATATCTATTGCAATATTATCTTGAATAGATTTTACACTTTCAACTCTTTTATTTGAAAAAAAAGTTGAAGCAAAAAAAGCCGTTGCAAAAATTGCAGAGGTTATAGCAAACGTAAAAATGTATTTTTTAGTATCCATCATATCTGTATTGGAGCCAGAACTCAGATTCGAACTGAGGACCTATTGTTTACAAAACAATTGCTCTACCAACTGAGCTATTCTGGCTTATTTAATTTGGTAATGCACTTTTATTATTACTGCACAATCTCCTGTGTCCGCAATTGTTTTTGAAACAATTGTCATTTAATTACGGCTTCGCCTTTGCCAATTGAGCTATTCTGGCTTGGTTTAGTTACTTAACCTTTATGGTATCTATCCTTTCTAGAATCTCTTTAAACAAGAGTGAATCTGCGTAACGTAAGGAAATAGTACCAAATTTTAGTCTTTTTGTCGAATGTTTTGTTTTCTTCTTATGTAAAGTACCAATGTAGAACTGAGACTTGTTTATTTTAGTTATTTTAGACCAAAAATCAATAAGTTCTTTTTCTTTTTGATCAGAATGATAATGTACTAAAATATGTAATCTAGTTTCATCCACTTTGCATATTTTTCGTAAAAATGTAAGAAACATAACTATTAGTGCTGGGTCACTATTTGCTATAGCTATAGTGTTTCCACTTTTTGAACCTTCACCCCAATATAAAGCAAGTCCGGCTATATAAAGAGTCTGTAATTCTTTTGGTATTTTTTTAAGAATCGAGCAACTAAAACTATTCAATCTTTTGTGATGCTTTATGATAACAGCATTAGATCTAGAACGCATTGTTGCACCACTTTTAAGAATAATATATCTAGCTCCTGAACAAGAAATCTTAAACTTCTCTGCAACTTCTGCTATAGAAAGACCAGAAACATATGCGTCTTTAATTTTATCTTTTATCACCACTTAAGTTTAACACACTAGCAGTTATGTAACCACTAAGATATTAACTTTTATAATAATAGAAACCGTCTATTCTTTATCTTCTTTTTCCTTATCCATCTCCTGCTTATATACCTTCAAATGATTCCAGAAGTGTGGAACAGTCCCCCTATTTCTAACTGCATTTTTTACAAACATATTACGAGAAGTTGCATAAAGTTTTGAAAAACCTTTATCCAAATAAAACATTCCTCGAACAATTATATGAAGTGCATATTGCATAATAAACTTACGAAGATGAACACTACGACGTAAAAAATACCTTAGTATCGCACTAAGTGTTATAGAAACTTGCTTTGGGCCATCAAAATTTTCATCAACAATTATGTAACCACGCTTAATTTTATAAAACTGAAGTACGACAATAGAAACAGCCCCGAGTGCTGATACTAGTCCACTTATAAATAAAATATAGATAAGCATGATTTTTTGCTAGACCTTAGATGGCGTAGCGTGTGAATTTAATCACTTTTGTATTCTCTCCAAATTTCTGTACAGCAGCTTGAATTTTTTGCTCTACAGTCATTGAAGGATCCTTGATGAAGGCTTGCTTAAGTAATGCTGACTCTTCCCCTAGACCATCTTCATTATCAATTGATGTCGGTGACATAGCACATACATGCATAGCTAAATCTCTTGCCAGAGCCATAAACTCTTCATTTTTTGCAACGAAATCTGTTTCGCATCCAAGCTCCAAAAGCACACCGATTGTCGCATTTGAATGAACATAAGCTGAAACAACACCAGCAGCAACTTCACGGTCTGCTTTCTTTTCTGCTTGTAGAGCTGAGTATTCTGAAAGAACAGCACGTGCCTTTTCTTTATCTCCATTTGCTTCATCTAAAGCTTTTTTAATTTGTGCAAATGATAATCCTGTTTCCTCACGAAGTTCTTTTATAGTATCCATAGTAATAGGTTATAGTTTTTAGGTTGTAGGTTTTAGTAAATACAAACACAAAATGAATTCAAAATGCGCTTATGCTTCTATTTGAAGAGCATTTTTGATTGATTCTAAAACAAATCGAACAGAACTGACTGATCCATCATTGCCGAGTATTGGGTATTCGATACCTTCTATTGTACAGTCAGTGTTACAAAGCGCAACCACAGGTATGTGGAGAATTTTAGCTTCCTTAACACACATATCTTCATGGCGAGAGTCAATCATGACAATTGCAGAAGGAATATTTGTTAATGAAGAGATACCTCCGAAATCACGATCTAGTCTATCGATATCACGCTGAATTAAAAGCTGTTCCTTCTTTGTATAAACCGCAAGCTCCCCTGTTTCTTTTTTCTTCAATAAATCGTGAAGTTTTTCAATGCGCTTCTTGATTTGAGGAAAATTAGTAAGAGTGCCACCAATAAATCTTTCTGCTACATAAGGTGCGTTAAGTGATAATGCAACTTCTTTTACCATCTGACGAATTTCTGGCTTTACACCAACGAAAAGAATTACTTTACCTGCGCCTTGTACAGATTTAAGGAAAGTAATGGCATCGTTTAATTGTTCAGCTGTTGAATCGAGATTTATAAAATCAACACCATTGTGATTACCTTCAATAAATGGCTTTACTGATGGATGACGACGAGTACGTGAGTAGCCGTATTGTAGACCTGCTTTCGCAAGTTCTTCTTTGGTAATTATATTCATAATTATATTTTGTTTAATTTAGGAGTCTTGTAACACATTTAAAATTTGCGAAAGAATTTTTAATTTTTAATTCTTAATTTTTAATGGAATACAAAATACCATTTTTTTAATAAAAACATTTACTCGTGCCACATTGGGACAGCTGTTAGCTAGTAGCTTGTAGCCATTAGCAATACGAACCATTCCCCTTTCTCATAAGTACAAGATTTTGTACGCGTCAGTGATGCTCGAAAGTTATGCTCAGGTGTCCAAATCCTGATTTGCCCGATTGGATGAATCGTTAGTATTCTAGCACAAAACTAGTATCTTGGGAATAGTATTATTCCTCTTCTCCTGCCTCACCAAATTCGCCGGTAAAGTTCTGAAGTGCCTCAACAATTGGACCCATTTGACCTTCCATTATTTTTGGAAGCCCGTGCCATGACTGACGAATACGGTGATCTGTAATTCTATCTTGTGGATAATTATATGTACGAATCTTTTCACTTCTGTCCCCCGTTCCAACTTGAGAACGTTTTTCATCTGAATGCTTTTTATCATCTTCTTCTTGAGCTAGTTGATCTAATTTTGCTTGAAGCATTTCTAATGCACGTTCACGATTCTTCAACTGAGAGCGTTCAATGGTACAACGGATAGCAATACCTGTCGGCTTGTGAATAATACGCACAGCAGTTTCAACTTTGTTAACATTCTGTCCGCCGGCACCACCTGAACGAGATGTTTCAAATTCTAAATCACTAGCTGGAATATTTACTTTTGTAGTAGCACGAATCGGCATTACAGAAACTGTAACTGTTGAAGTGTGTACACGACCATTCTTTTCTGTTTCTGGAATACGCTGAACACGATGCACACCAGTTTCAAATTTTAATGCTTCATAACAACCTTTTCCTTTTACTTCAAAAGATACGTCTTTGTATCCACCAACGTCAGATACTGATTCATCTAATTTATTCCATCCCCAACCACGCTGTTCTGCATAATTTTGATACATTAAAGCAAGCTCAGCCGCAAAGAGTGATGATTCATCCCCTCCTGCTCCACCCTGAATTTCTAATATCATTGCTTTAGGTGCTGCTTCTGCTTCTTTTGCAGCCTCTGCCTGATCCTCCATTTGTTTCCAAAGTGATTCTAATTGTGGTGTAAGAGTAGCGATTTCTGATTCAGCTAATTCTTTCATTGAATCTTCTAGAAGCAAAGTTTCAGCTTCTTCTTTTGCATTTAAAAGTCTCTCGTATTCTTGGGCGAGATATGTTGTGCGAGGATTTGATTTGAAGTCAGATAAGTCCATAAAGTTTATAAAGTTCGTAAAGTTGAAAGTTAGATGCTTTGTAGTATACCAAAAAGCAAGCCATAATGGCTGCTAAAAATGGTTCAGATACGAGGCGTGGAGAAGCGAGTAAGGAGACGTACGAAGGAGTACGTTGACGAGCGAGAGAGGCTCCACAACAAAGTAGATGGACTACTTTTTAGCGGCCATGCGCTTCTTAAACTTATCAACGCGGCCGGTAGAGTCAAGTACCTTATCCTGTCCTGTATAGAATGGATGGCAGGCCTGACAGATTTCAACTTCTATCTTTTCTTGTGTTGAACCAACACTATAAGTGGCACCACAAGCACAAGTTGCTGTAGCGTTTGTATAATATGTTGGGTGAATATCTGCTTTCATAGTCGGCCTATAATAACATATTTATGGGTATCGTGCAACCACATTTTTATCTACATTTTGTAAGTAAATTGGTCTAATTTTGTTTATCAATTTCCAATTTTCAAAAGAAATACAAAGAATTTATAAATTTGTTTGATAATTGATAATTGGAAATTGATAATTACCTCTGCAACTTATCAATATCCGCCTGCATGCTATAAAGTTTTTTCATCACAGAGTTTCCGTAACCAGCTCCAGCGCTTGAACGAGAACAAGAACTTCCAGAATAATATTTACAAGCAGCATTTCTCTCTGAAGTTTCATTACCAGTAACGGCCCCTAAATCAGCAAGATAAAGAGAAGTAGCTGTAATAGCATGATAAGGCTTCCAAGGATCAGCAACTGAGGCTCCTGTTATTTTTTCAATTCTACCCTCAAAGAGTTTCCATGTTGATGGAATAAATTGAGAAGGCCCCATAGCCCCTCCCCAACCAGTTGGACTTCCTTTACTATACATTGGAATCCAACATGAAACAGGAGTTTTCTGTGGGTCACGTCCAAGCTTTGATAAGAAAGATGTAAATACAGGAACGTCACGATCTGGCTTCATTACTCTCTTTTTTACAGCTCCAGTTTTTATACCAACCCCATCTCCAGTAGAATAATCGCGCAAATAACATGCTCCAACATTAATCCCAAGAGAAGATTCTTGCATAAGAATTGCAAGAATAAGTGCTGGGCGAACACCAGTTGATTTACTAGCAGTTAGAGCAAAATCATAAGCTTGACCAAAAGAAATGCTTCCAGTATCACGAAGTTCAAATAATCTTGAACGTATTGTAGCTGCTTCTTTTTCACGATCAGCTAACACTTTTTTATATTGTGTTTCTTGATTCTTAGTAATTGTAAGTAAGCTATTTTTTTCTTTTTGATTTAATTCAACTTGTTTTTTTACAGCTTGTTGAGCTAATTTCTTCTGAGTTTCTTCATCTTTTGAATCCTCTAATTGTGTTTTAACTTGGTTTATGTCGTCTTCTGTAATACGAATATCTTCAAAACTTTTATTTAAAGCACGATTAAGTGTAGAAAAAGAATCGGCATCAGAAAAGAAAGTAGATAAACTATCAGATTGAAGACCAAAATCAAGTAAGGAATACTGCTCTAAATACCTAGTCTTTCTCATGATTTGAGCTAGAGAATCTTTTTCCCTATCCATTTTTTCGTTAAGAAGATTTAAGGTTCTATCTTTCTCAGAAATGTTTTGAGTAAGTCGAGCAATAGCCGCATCTTGAGCTTTTATTTTTAATTTACTCTGTTCAATTTTTTTAGCTAAAACAGAAATATCATTTTTAAGTGACACTCCTTGCTGTTTTGTTTCTGTAATACTATTTGTTAAAGCTTTTATTTGGACTTCTAGATTAGCTAAATCACTTTCAAGCTCTGCACGTGTCTGTTCAGCAAATACTGGTGTATAGCCCTGTATAGGAACAAGTGTAAATAAAATGACAAAAACAAAAATAGCGAAACGATTTCTCATATACATAGTATAGCATCCCTGCTTGATACAAAATCAAGCAGGGAATTTTCAATTTCTAATTTTCAATTTTCAAAAAAATACAAAGAATGGCCACTTCGTGGCCATTCTTTGTATTTAAATATTTTATTCCCCTTTCATATCAGCCTGTTCTAAAAATACTTCATAGGGTGAGGCGTGAAGAAGCGAGCGAGGAAACATACTTAATAGTACGATGACGAGCGAGAGAGGCTCCACAACAAAGCATATGGAGTGTTTTTAGAACAGGATCTATTCGGCTGCAGGTGTTTCTGTTGCTTCTTCTTCCTTCTTACCCTTTGCTTCAACTTCAATAGTTGATAAATCAGCAACTGGGGCGTCTGTCGCAATCTCTTCCTGAGCAACTGAAATAGATACAACAGCATCCTCAGGGTTTACGTGATAAAGTTCTACACCAGCTGGAAGAACTAGATCTTTTACATGTATAACACTATCTTTATTAACAAGAGCAGAAATATCTACAGAGAATTCGTGAGGGAGTTTAGTTGGGTCTCCTTCAACTGAAAGTTCGTACATAACTTTTACAAGTACACCACCTTCTTTGACGGCTTGTGATTCACCAACAAACACAATAGGAGTTTTAACGTGTACTTTCTGGCCTTTTTCAAGAACATAAAAGTCCGCGTGAATAGCATTACCTTTTACTGGATCAAGCTGAACATCTTGAATCATAGCAACCTCATTACCGTGTTCTGTGATAAGAGTAATTGAACTTGATTCTCCAGCATCAGCTAGAACTTTCTTAAATTCAATAAAATCAATAAAAATAGGAGTTGAAGCCTGTTGTGCACCGTAGTACACAGCTGGAATAAAACCTTCTTTTTTAGTTTCTTTTGGTGCGCGTGGCGCTGTAGTTATCTGCATCATAGTCGCGTCATTATATATCATTTAAGCCTTTTTATCAATAGTAATATTAGAGATAGATATTACCCATGTGAAATATAGTGACGCTAGTTAAAAGTTTATAAAGTTTATAAAGTTAAAAGCAGATACGAATTCGGACTTTATGGACTTTGGACTTTATGGACTTTTGACTGAATAAGGCCATAGACCTTTGCTGTTTCTACTAACATTTTACTGTGAGAGAAATTCTGAACAATATGAGCGTGCAATTCCTGCCCTAATTTCTTGCCAAACTTCCTATCATTAATAAGACGCTTTAATTCTTTAGCTAAAGACTCAACATCTTTTGGTTGAACTAATAAACCGGACTCCTCATGTCTTATAATTTCTGGAACACCACCTGTAATAGTAGCCACGACTGGAAGCATTGCTTTTCCTGCTTCCAATAAAATATAAGGCAACCCCTCTTTTACAGAAGAAAGTAAATACAAATCATATTCATGAAGAATAGAGCGTGCGTCTTGGTAACCAAGTAATGTAACCACATCGCCTAAATTTTTAAAAGCAATAAATTCTTCTAAACTTTTTCTTTCCTCCCCTTCTCCGATAATACTGTAATGAAATGGAACACTATCATCTCTTAATTTTTCAATAGCTTGTAAAGCAAACATGTGCCCTTTATTTTTTGTAAGATCTCCAACGGTGATAATCCTGACAGCTTTAGATTTTGGAGTAAGCCTTTGTTGCGGTGGGTCATAAGTAAGACCAAGATATATTGTTTTTAATTTTTTCTTTATAAAAAACATTGTACCTATATCTACCTCGTCTTGTTTACTGACTGTAATAACAGTATGAGATAAAAGACATGTAATCCAAGTAAGAAAATAAATAATTTTCTTTAAAATAAAATTCCTATCTTCACGAAATGGTGCACCATGAATAGTAAAAATAATGTGCTTAACCCCTAAAATTCTAGATATTAACGCCCCTAAACCTGAAGCTTTTGAACTATTAAGATGAACAATATTTGGTTTTTCCTTTTTAATAAGTGAATAAATTTCCTTGGCTACTAAAAATTCTTTTAAAATAGAAATATCACGAACTAGACTATTTAATGAGACAGTTTTAATATTTGCTTTATGTAAATTCTCCTCAAGAAGACCGTGCCCACCAAAAGCAACAACTGAATTACAGCCCTTAGACTGAAAAGCTGTCGCTAAATCATAAACATATCTTTGTGCCCCTCCCCAATTCGACTTTGTGATGAGATATAGTATTTTCATGCTAACAGTAGTAATATAAGTAATATTAACATATATGATCATAAGACATACACCCGGACGATTACTATTATTCATAGTTGACTGTAGTGTTCTATTTTTATCCTTATACGGAGCGCTTTTTTTGCGTAACGGCTATTTACCTGATTTTTTAGACTTTATTAACTTTATACCATCATTTACCCTTGTTATAGCTGTAACTGTGGCTATTTTTTATAGTTATGGATTATACGATAAACCAACTTTACGTCTCATAAGAGAGCTAGGCAAAAGAATACTAACCAGCCAAATACTATCAGCCCTTGGTGCTGTTATTATTTTCTACTCACTTCCAACTCTTGGAATTGCACCAAAAACAATATTACTTCTATATATAGTAATCTCTTCTGTATTAATAAGTGTCTGGAGACGTTTCGCCTTCTCTATAGTTTTACGCTATAAAAAACAAACCAGTATCATTATTGGAAGTGGAGAAACATTTAATAATCTAGTTGAAGAACTCACAAGAAACCCACATACTGGAATAACTTTAATATCAAAAATTGATGTTGATACTTATAATATGGAAAGTCTGGTGACAGTTCTAAGAACCACAAAACCAAATTCTGTTATTGTTGATATGCGTGATGATAGAATCAAACCATATTTCGGAGAACTTTATAATGAGATACAAGAAGGCCAAGCAGTGCTAGATATTGTGGATGTTTATGAAGACGTGTTTGATATGGTTCCTCTTAATCTAATAAATCAAGAATGGGTATTCCGTTATATTAGTAATTCTCAAAGATATGACAGTGCAAAAAGATTTATTGATTTAATTTTATCAGTTCCGGCATTTATTATTTCTATTATTTTTTATCCATTTGTATATTTGGCTATAAAAATAGATGATGGTGGAAAAATTTTCTTTGTTCATAATCGTGTTGGTAAATACGGTAAATTAATTCCTATTTATAAATTTAGAACAATGGAGGACATGGAAACCAACGAGCTTAATGAGACAAAAAAAATAAGTAGAGTTGGCGGTTTCCTAAGAAAGACAAGATTAGACGAATTACCTCAGCTTTGGAATGTGATACGCGGTGACGTCTCGCTAATTGGACCACGCCCAGAATCACCAAACCTTGTAGAGGAATATAACAAAACTATACCATTTTACAATATCAGACACATGGTTCGTCCTGGACTTTCTGGATGGGCACAAGTACAACAACATGAGGCACCAAAGTTTGGTATAGACATTAAACAAACATCAACGAAGCTTGCTTATGATATGTATTATCTTGAACACAGTAATTTAATGCTCGACATCGCAATAATTCTTAAAACATTTAAGGTGCTCTTAAGTAAAAGTGGGATTTAAATTATGCAAAAAGTTATAATCACTGGTGGTGCTGGCTTTATAGGAAGACATTTGGTCAAATCTCTTTTAGAGAAAAATTATGAGGTTTATGTGATTGATACTTTAATAGATGAATTCACTGGTGAAAAAATACCAGATAGTCTCCTATTAAATTATTTTGATGAAAATTTTATTAAAAACAATATTCATCAAATAGATATTTTAGATTACGAAAAAATATCTCCCCTTTTTAAAGAAGCTTACGGGGTAATTCACTTGGCTGCTTTTATAAGTTCACCAAATAGTATTAATGAACCACTAAAAGCTTTTGATATAAATATTAAAGGGACTTTATATGTCCTAGAATCTGCAAGGAATAATGGATGCAAGAATGTGATATTAACAAGTTCAGCTGCGGTTTATGGAAGTATTGATGGATTAAAAAAAGAAGATGATATTACACACCCAGAAAACCCTTATGGATTAAGCAAATTTATCGATGAACAGATTGGTAAACTTTACAATGATTTATACAAAATGAATATAACCTGTGTGAGATATTCAAATGTTTGGGGACCGGATCAACACGATATTGGAAGTTACGCACCAGCTATAGGAAGATTTATAAAAGAAGCAAAAAATAATAATCCGATACCAATCTGTGGTGACGGTGAACAAACAAGAGATTTTATCCATGTATACGATGTTGTAAAAGCAAATATAAAAATACTAGAAAATATTGATAAAGAAAATGTGCGTGGTGAAGTATTTAATGTTTGCTCTGGTATTGAAAGCAAAGTTATTGATATTGCTAATATGGTGGCAAATATATTTAAAGAAAAAAATAATTCAAATGCAGAAATAACCCATGTTGCACCAAGAATAGAACCAAAAAGATTTGTTGGTGATAATACAAAAATAAAAAATACTCTTGGGTGGGAACCGATTATTACATTAGAAGAAGGAATTAGGGAAATTATTTAACAGCTGTTAGCTTGTAGAATGTAGCTAAATACAAATATCCGGGTTGGAATAAATTGCCCCAGATGCGAGGCGGGCAAAATGTATCTAGGTCTCGAAGAAATTGCCTCAGATTCTAGGCGCGGGGAAAGTTTTGAAGGAGGTGTACTTAATAGTACATTGACTGAGAAACTGGGGACCCGCAACAACGAAGATGAGGCAATTTATTCGAGACCCACGAATTCGTTGGCGAGATGGTTCTTATGGCCAGACCTCGCATACCCATACATCCCCACACACATTCCCAATGCCAAACACTCTGCTAATAAATGTGACCCACCGTAACTCATAAGAGGAAGTGGAATACCTGTAACTGGCATGATACCAATATTCATTCCTACACTTATTATTATATGTGTACAAAACCAAATCATAACACCATAAGTAAATAATGCTTCAAAATTACTTTCAGCCAATAATGCAAAACGAGATAATTTATACAAAATAATACAATAAAATAAAAGCAACAAAAATGATCCTATAAATCCCCACTCTTCAGCAAAAGCAGCAAAAATAAAATCTGTTTTATATTCTGGTAAAAAATTAAGTCTCGATTGAGTTCCATACCCAATCCCCTTTCCAAGTAATCCACCAGAACCAACCGCGATAGTTGACTGATAAGCGTTATACCCTGTTCCTCTAATATCTTGAAGTGGATATATGAAATTCATAATTCTAGCTTTTTGATATGGTTTGAAAACTAATTTCCAAGCAAGAGAGAAGGTGACAAAACCTATAAGAAAAACAGCTAATAAGTGTCTCTTTGAAATTCCTGATACTAGAACCATACCAAGCCAAATCGCTCCAATAACCATTGCTGAACCAAAGTCTGGCTGTAAAACAATAAGAAAAAAAGGTATCGCAGCGTATACGCCTGAAACAATTACATGCCTTATATTTGATATTTCAATATGCCTTCGTGAAAAATATTTAGCCAGGAGAATTATCAAACCCAGTTTCATTAAATCACTTGGCTGAAAAGAAAAACCACCTAAATTAAACCAACTTTGTGCCCCTTTTGATATGTGACCCAAAATAAAAAGTAAGGTAAGAATAGAAAGTAATATTCCATAAATTCCAACAACAATAGTAGTACTTCTTAGAAAACGATATTCAACACGTGAAGCTAAAAAATAAACCACAAGTGATATTACTATCCAAATACTTTGTTTAAAAAAATAATTATCATGTGCTTGAAAAGAGCTCATGGTAACCAAGCCAGCCAAAAAAATACAAAGAATAGCTACGATCATCGTTATGTCGTATTTATTCAACCAGTGATTTATAACCCTTTTCATAGTTATCTAAATACGGAAAATGGGCTAATAATTGGATAAGCTCTTACTTTAATCGGTGCAGAAGAAAATGGCGAATGCCAAACAAAAACAACTTTCTTAGTCTCTTCTTTATCAAGAGAAGGTACAATGTTTTCACCTACAGCTATTGCATTATCGTGCTCATCATAAGCGATCATACGTATTGGTAACTTTAAATATATATTTCTTGTTGTATTTACAATATCCACATATATACGAGTTAT
>CAILKS010000035.1 GCA_903834855.1 uncultured bacterium
CTTATTTTGAAGTAAAAATAACACGTGGTGGGCCATCGGCTTCATTTGTATTAAAGTTATAGTCATGGAGTGAATTCATATATACAGAATAATTATATTCATGATTTTTACCATCAAAATCATCCCCAGAGTCATTTACTATGAAAATTTGTTTAATATCGTTATAACCAACAACCACAGTTGAATGATAAGAAGTTCCTGTTGCTAAAAATGGAATATTAGGATTTTTTAAATCGAAACCATAATGGAAAGTGATAACGGGATTATTATTATCTATTTCTTTTTTGATTTGTTCAATAGTTGGATTCCTTACGACTCGGCCACTAAATGAAGCATAATTATTAATTAAATAATTAGTCCTTTCCGCATCTGAATTTGCATTTGAGCCATAAAGTTTATTTTGCATACTAAAAAGTATTTCCATAAAATCTTTTTGCTCGGCAATAGTAATATTATTTTTGTCATTATAATACGCGTAAACCATAGCTACAGAAGCTTCTTCACAAGCATTTTTCCATGGACTTACCCAGTTATGGTCTGGCGCTTCACTTACAAATGGTACATTTAATGATTTTTTCTTTTCTGAGGGAATTGTAATTACTTTTTTGGGTAGAGTAGAAGACGAAACAGTTGTTGGGTTTTTAGTTTTAGTAACAGGATTAAGTACAGGTATATTTGTAATGGAATTTTGTGATGCATAAAATAAAAAAGCCCACACGCTTATTATGAAAATTATTATAGAGAATAAAGTTTTCTTACTCATTTGATTAATACAGTATATATTAGATTTGGTATAACTATTTAAGTTTATAGTGGTTTAGTGTTATATTGGAATTTTTTTAAAAAAGGTGTAGAGTTAAAAATGATTTAACAAAGGAGACCAATCATGAATGATCACGAGTTGGGGGAATGGTTACATATTCCCATTTCAAGAATTGTGGCCGATATTGAAAAACTCAAAGATGAGTTAGTCAGAAGTGGTAGATACGATTCGAGAAGTCGGGTGGGCGATACGATTCTTCGTATTGAAGGTCAAGTGAATAGAATTAGGAATGAACTTCCAAAGCCGCAGTGAGCGGCTTTTTTTTGTTTAAAATTAATTTGGTTATTTGGTACTAAGAAATCTTTTAAAAACTATAAAAGATAAATATATTGATAAAGATAAAAAATATATAATCGCGGCTAACACTGTAACGATTAGAAGATTTGGACCTTCAAGGTCATTGAAAAAGAAGAATATTGTGCGAGAGCAGAGAAGAGATGTTAGGGCTAGGATTAGGAGAGTCTTTTTTGAGGGGAGGGACATGGGGGAAGTATACAGGAGGAATTGATTGGAGGGGGTTTTAGGATGAAGGAGGGCTCTTTATAGTTTAAGTGATAGCCTTTTATTTTGTCTATGATATATACTGTTATTCAATGACGGAAGAACAATTAGTAATAAAAAATAAGGCAGAGGAGTATGCCAAAGATAACAAAAAGCGAATAGCAGCAGAAAGGACAGCTATCGCAATTTATCTACCGGAAACTAATCCAGTATCTGTATTCATGGCAGGATCACCTGGTGCAGGGAAGACAGAGTCTTCTAAGAACCTACTTAATAAATTTAGTGATAATGGAAATAATATTATTAGAATTGATGCAGATGAATTACGAGAATACTTTGAAGATTATACAGGTAACAACTCCTCACTTTTTCATACAGCAGTTACTTTCATTGTTGAAAAGATGCATGACAACGCAGTAGATAATAAACAAAGTTTTATTTTTGATGGAACTTTATCAAAGTTTGACAAAGCAAAGTCTAATATA
Source organism: uncultured bacterium (assembly GCA_903834855.1). GTDB lineage: Bacteria > Patescibacteriota > Minisyncoccia > Phycocordibacterales > UBA5272 > UBA11704. The sequence continues at coordinate 1,810 of CAILKS010000035.1, forward strand.
GAAAGATCATTAAAAAGAGGTCGGTTCGTTCAGATATATTATGTTTATCAAGACCCATTGCAGGCTTGGGAATTTGTAAAGAAAAGAGAAGAAATAGAGGGGAGAAATATTCCAAAAGATCAATTTGTAGAACAATATTTTGCTTCACACAATACTGTCAATGCTTTAAAGTTAGAATTTGGGCAAAAAATAAAAATTGACTTACTTGTAAAAAATATTGATGGATCTGATAAATCTTATCATGCAAATATTGACAATATTGACAATCATGTTGTGGAGAAGTATACTAGGGAAACTTTGAATCGTTTGATACACTAAACCTATGAAATTTATGAAATATTTATTCTCTAAAGAAGAGGGGGTTACTACGGATTTCTCACACTTCGTGAGAGAGGCACCTTCTCGTGAGAAAAAGAAGGTTTTTATGGATGTTCTTACTAGGGCTACCGAAGATCAAAAGAAAATCTTAAATTATACAAAATAATAAAACGGCCGCATGGCCGTTTTATTATTCATTATTACCACTAAAGATTTGGACCTTCAGGGTCATTGAAAAAGAAGAATATTGTTCTGGAGCAGAGAAGAGATGTTAGGGCTAGGATTAGGAGGGGCTTTTTTGAGGGGAAATACATATTTCTATTAGGAAAGTTACTAATGTATATTATACGGATGAGGTTGGAGTAAGTTTATTTATTGCCTGCCATTATAGAGAAATCCTCTTCTCTTTTTTCAGCAACTTTAGCGACAGCCTTAGCTATATCTTTAGCGTCATGTTTAAGGTCCATGTTATGAATATGGATTGTCTCATATCCGTCATCTCTTGAATACTCTGATCGTTTTAAATCTGTAACTATTTGAATTGGATTTGTTAGATGTTGGACTCCATCAACTTCTATATCAAGCTTTCCTGAATCTATAGAAAGATCAATATGTTTGTAGCCGTCCCAAACTTCTTCATCAACTTTTAATCCAAGATTTTGAAGATATTTTTTTAATAAATTTGCATAGTAAGCAGGTTTGGACATACTAAAAGTATAGCACTTTAGTGACGGGTGTTGTACAAGGACTCGATCACAAAATCAGCTCCTTCGTCGCAGATGATTTCGCGACCCCGTATTCGAGTCCTTACGAAAGTGACGTAGGTCACTTTCTGTACCCCAGCTCACACAACAAAAAAGTGTACTTCGTACTCGATAAAAAGTGTGAGCTGGGGTACAAGGACTCGAACCTCGATACTCAGGACCAAAACCTGATGTCCTACCATTAGACGATACCCCAAGTGATAGTAAAGAGAAGATAAAGGAAAGAGGGAAGAGTAATTCAAATACGTAATGTATTTGGTATTAAGCTCTTACCTCTTAACTCTTACCTCTAAACTATTTCAAACAATACCATTTTTGGGGGGAATTTTCAAGACTGAACAACTTATAAACATCATCAACAGAACAACACAAAAAAATCGCTTGCGCGAGAGTAAAGAGTGAGGGTATACTCCTATTCATATTACTTCAAATCAAAAACATTTATGAGAAAATTGTTATTTAAGTCCCCAGAGTTTTCTATTGAAGACGCATCTAATCATCCAGGCAATCTTTCTCTAGATTTAAAAGCATATGGAGAAGCAGGGGATAAATTAAGGAAGGAAATGTGTGATCGTTCAGTAAAAGAAGCTTGTGATATCACAGATAGAGCAGTTTTGAGAACTGCAGACAAAATTAAAAGAAGTGCATAACTGATTTGACAAATTTCTTATTTTGTGAGAGAGTGAAGTTATAGATTACCTTAATTTAAAAGGGTAAAAAGATATATGGCACTCACAGAAGAATTAAAAAATGTTTTAGAAAGTTCTGAACTCACATCTGAAGAAGCGAGGGCTTTTGAAACAGGCCTTATGATGCTCACAAAAGAAGAGCAATCTGTTTTTGCAAGTATAATCGCACAAGACAAAGAACTTATATATCCACTTTATATAAATTATAAAGCTAAGCTACACGCGGCATACGGAACTAAGGAAGATTGGGAACAAGCTGTCCAAACTGAGATAGCACAACTCGAAGATTTTTTGGCGAAGAGAAAAGTGGGGAATGAAATTATGTAAAATGACGCGGTAGCGTCATTTTAATTTTCAAGTATCAATTTTCAATTTTCAAAAATTACAAAGAGTCGCGCCTACGGCGCGACTCTTTGTATTCGTATTCCTTGAAACTGGAAACTGGAAACTTAAAACTATTAAAAACACTGGATTCCAAATCAAGTTTGGAATGACATACACAGCGAGCTAATTTATGGTATTTTTTGAAAATTGAAAATTGAAAATTGATAATTATTTTTTCTCTTCCCACTGGTCACTGCCCACCACCTACTGGTATACTCATTTAATGAAACATATTGCAAATGGAGTATCACTCGTTTTTTCTAGAAAAGATAGCAGAATAGTTTTAATAGTTTCAACAGCTATTTTCTTTCTGCTTTTACTTTTAGCACAAAATGGTAAGACTGCCTTTTCATTATTTTCTTTTGCTACAATTTATTTTGCTAAACAACTAACACTAGCGAAATCAACTTTATTTGATATATCAAATACTTTTTCTGTTAATTCTTTAATACTTTCTACACTAGGATCTCTACTTGGTGGAATAAATATTTCTCTAGCTTATATATATATGAAAACCAGAGGGGAAGTCATAATTAAAAGTGGATTGTATAGTGGTATAGGATTATTTTTAGCGTTTATTGGTGTTGGTTGTGCAGCTTGTGGAACTGCCCTAATTGCTGTTCTTTTGAGTTTTTTGGGATTATCCACAATGATTCGTTTATTACCTTACCAAGGGCAAGAAATTGGATATATCGGCATTATTTTCCTTTGCATGGCAACTTATTCTCTTGCCGTAAAGGTTACCGCACCAACTACGTGCTAAACTAAAAACACTATGGCTCACCATGGACCTGACCCTTTTTTAAAAAGATGGACATTCGCAGTTGTTATCGCTTCTGTAATAGTTTTATTATCTTTTTTGTACAATACACAGAGAGAGGTTGTTCTTGGAATTGTAAATAGTGGTGTAGGTGCAAAAGCTCAAATTCCTATCGGCCCTTATTATAAAGTTACTCGTGTTGTTGATGGTGATACTATTGTTGTTGATATAAATGGTGTAGAAGAAAAAATTAGACTTATTGGAATAAATACTCCAGAAACAGTTGATACAAGAAAAATTGTAGAATGTTTCGGAAAAGAAGCATCTGCAAGAATGGAAGAATTAGTTAATGGAAAAAATGTTAGATTAGAGAGCGATGATACACAAAGTCTTCGTGATATTTATGGCCGAATGCTTGACTATGTTTATTTAGAAGACGGGCAAATGCTAAATAGAAAAATGATTGCAGAAGGTTATGCTTATGAATATACATATATGACACCATATAAATATCAAAAAGAATTTCGGGAGATACAAACATTAGCCAGAGTAAGTTCACGTGGTCTGTGGGCAGCGGAGACTTGTAGCGGTAAAAAATAATTATGGAAACTATAAAATACTTTTTAAAAAAATTGTTCATATTTGCTCTCATTATTGGAGTTTTAATTTTTATTTTTATTGCATTACAAAAATTTGTCCCTGGTTTGATGCAAAAATTTTCTTTTAAGGGTGGTAGTGGAACTTTTTTTACAGATAATTGGTTGCCAGATCCTGTTAATTTACAAAAATTATCTGAGCCTGGTATAGCCAACTTAGATAATCAAGTTTATGAGGGTGGAATGACACCAGGAATGAGTTATGTGATTTATGGTGATAAAGGTATGGAAATAATAAAAGCAGGAAATAAAGGAAATCCAGTAACAACTGGTCAAAGCTTTTTAGTTATGGAAAATCCATTAGCTGTTAGAAGTTTGTCTATATATAGAGAGCAAAGTATTAAAACCGGAATGGTTTTTTATGGAGAAGCAAAAAGTAGCTTTTTTAACAGCATTGGAACTTTTCCAGTTTATATATTTGACGCACAAGGTAGAGCTTTTGCAAGTGAGATGGCTGTAGCGACTAAACAATGGTCTACACCAGGATGGACAAGATTTTCTGTAAAATTATACGCTAACTCTCCTCCACATCAATCATGTCAGATAATGTTTGCACCAGACAAAGATTCACCAGATAGAAATTTAAGTTATCGAGTTACATTGCCTGTGGTTTGTAATTAATCCTTAAATAGAAAAAGAAAGTACCCAGCAATTTGCTGGGTACTGACGTTTTGTCATCTTATCAAGGAAGAATTTTGATGCTAGATCATTTCTTCTGGATGATAAGAATGAGATGGATTTTTGGCGGCATGAGCATACCACTCTTCAATCATTTACTTCTGCACATCCGGCCAAGTGATTCTGAGATAGTGCTCCTCCAGCATTTGTAAGATGCTGTAGTAAAGCTTATCAGATTCATGTTTGACGAGCAGATATTGCTCACGGGCAATTCGCCGCATAGTTAGTTCTGGATGATACTTTTTGAAATTAGCACACCGAGAAATGAAAGCCTTCATGTCAGTTGGCAAATCACGGTATCTCCCACCACCAAACATTTCCATTTCGGCAACAACCTGACGGTTATTGGCAAAACTGTCATTTATGCAGGCCGACAGGGGATGATTTGGATTAGCGCGCAGATACTCGAGCACTCGCAGGAATCGCATGCCTTCTGCCGAATGTTTCAACTCGAGCAACTTTCTTTTTGTAGTCATAAAAAATCTCCAAAATTTAAAAACAAAAAACAGGTTGTATTTATAATACAACTTATTTTAGTTTTCGTCAATGATAATTTGCTACTTATCTTCTAGAGAGCTTTTCTTTATCCATTGATTCGGATTATTTGGATCTCTTACTAATTCGTCATCTTTTTCTACATCATTTCCTGCAAGTTTTTTAAAATCAGGAGTATTTACAGTATTGTCTTTTTTAACAAATTCAGGTGGTCTTATAATTTGTTTTTTGGTTTCTGGTTTTTTAATATTCTTGAATTTAAGATATGCTTCAAAAATTTTATTGGGAATTTTTCCATCAATAACTATTTTTTTATAAAGATCAAAAAATCCTTTTCCATTTAATTCTAAATTTGGCAATAAAATACCAAAACGCTGATCTAAAGCATTTGCATGAACAGAATTAAAGAGCTCAGGTTCATTTGGCATCTCTATTTTTACCGGTAACTGAATAATTTTATTTTCAGGTACTTCAATTGGTGGCATATTATGCAGTTAATCTATCAATAACAGATTTTACAAGTGCACCATCAGCGTTTGAACCAAGCTCACGCATCATGGTTCCAACAAACTGTCCTTTTTTAGTTGGATCAAGCGGAGATTCGGCAAGTTTTGCTTTTATAGCATTTTCAATTTCTGATTCTGACATTTGAGCTGGAAGGAATCCTTCAATAACAGCTAGTTCAGCCTTTTCATCTTCAGCCAATTCTGGACGGCCACCAGCGATGAATTGATCGATTGAATCTTTTCTTTGTTTTGAAAGACGCTTGATAACTTTCATACAGTCTTCATCTGAAAGTGGATCAGTCGGTGGGCGACCCTGTGTTACTAATTCATTTGTAAATGCAGCGATAATCATGCGAAGAGTACCAAGACGAACAGTATCTCTTGCGATCATTGCTGGTTTGATTTCAGCTTTTATTTTTTCTTGCATAGTGAACTCAGTATATCATACTGAGTTCTAGTCGAAAGTCCGTAAAGTCCATAAAGTTGAAAGTAGATACAGGGGTAGTTTCCAGTTTTTAGTTTCAAGTTTCCAGGAATACAAAAAATTCTTTACCTGGAGGTTGGATCTCCGGGGTAAAGAAAAGTCCCAAGCAAGGCCTGGATAGTGAATAACACAAAAAGTAAAAATTAACATAAGAAAACCCCCAAACTTAATTGGGGGCGGACCGGGTCCTTGTTGGCACGCTCTAACGGGTTTTGTTACAAACTACCCATCAAAGCAGGGGGTCCGCCAGCTTTTCAGCCGGGACCGTTATTTCGAACTTTCATATTCGCTCCTTGGTTGTTATGAGAACCTAGTCATTAGGGTTCTCATCTTCGATTTTGCCTTGCGCCACGCGAGCGGGGGAAATTTGAGTTCTCACCCCCGCATTGGCGCCGGCCAGCCGATCAGTTGATGTTCACGCCCTTGGCACCCGCACCGGTATACAAATTCGTGCTTGCGGCAGGCGGGCCGGCGATCTTGGCGAACTCCATTTTGCAGTTGGACGACGGATCTTTCATTTCGCGATCTCCTTCAAGTTTGGAACAATATCTCATGACGAAGTGTCAGTGAGAAATATAATCTATCACACATATATAACTTGTCAAGTGAAGTAAAAACATAAGAAAAGGCGACATCTACAAATCCACGAAGTGAATTTGACTTATGATGTCGCCAGTTCATTAAGTCGAACAGACCTAATTTTTTGTTACCCTATCTCAGGGGCTCATTAGTAGGTAACCAAGGAAGCACGCTTCCTTGATGTTATACCGCTTGAGCAAGCCTATACGCAAGTATGTCTGCAAGGCTTAGAATTTTAAAGAGCAACCAAGGAGTAGTGTGAGCTATACCCTAAAGGTGGAAATCCAACCTTCAAAGCGAATACTAGCACATAATTAGATTTTATATAGTATTTAGCAGATTTTTAATTTTTAAAAATAAAAAAGCCGCTTCGCGGCAACCCTCGACAGATAATGTATTTTTTAATTCTAATATTCATTTCTTAGGCCTTTTTTTCATGTTATAATTTACCATATGTCTTCATCTTTTATTGTAATAATTTTAGCAGTAATTATAATTTTTCTTTTGTTTGTTTTAATCTTACGTAGTCCGAAAACAAAAGAAGATGATAATTCTTTTTTAATTTTACAAGATCAACTTGAAAAGTTGCGTGGTACTGTTGAAAATAAATTAGAACGCTCAGCGAGTGATTTGCATCAAGTACTTCATCGTCAAAATACAGAAGCAACAAAATTAATTACAGAAATTACTCGTGAACTTACAGAAGTGAAAGAAGGAAACAAGCAAGTGTTCTCAATGACTGAGCAATTGCAAAATCTTGAAAAAGTTCTGACTCATCAGAAACAGAGAGGGAATCTAGGTGAGGCTTCCCTTGAACTTATTCTTTCAAATATGCTAGCTCCTGGGCAATACGAGATGCAATACTATTTTAGTAACGGTGAAGCAGTAGACGCTGTCATACATACTAAAGAAGGGATAATTCCAATTGATGCAAAATATTCATTAGATAATTATCAGCGCCTCATGAATGCAACAGACGAAGAAGAAACGGCTTATTATCAAAATGAATTTAAAAAAGATATACAAAAGAGAATTGATGAAACTGCAAAATATATTAGACCAGAAGAAGGAACACTTCCTTTTGCTTTTATGTTTATTCCAGCAGAGGGAATTTATTATGATTTGCTAGTGAATCAAGTAAGTAAAGGTGCGGTGAATACTCAAAATTTAATCGAATACGCATACAATAAAAGAAAAGTTATCATTGTTTCGCCTACGACTTTTTATGCATATTTACAATCAGTACTTTATGGATTTAAGGCTTTTAAAATTGAAGAAAGTGCAAAAGGAATACAAAGAAAAGTTGAAGATTTAGGAAAGCATTTAGAAGTATATGAAGAATACATGAAGAAGCTTGGAGCAACTCTTGGAACGAGTGTGAATCATTACAACACTGCTTATAAAGAATTGAAAAAAGTAGATAAAGATGTTTTAAAAATTACAGGCGAAACTATAGGTATAGAACCGACACTTTTGGACAAGCCAAGTTTTGAAGAAGAGTAGGGCCCAGCGTGTAGCAGGTAGCGTGTAGCGTTTAGCTAAATACAAAAATACAAGTTTATAAAGTTCATAAAGTTGAAAGTCCATAAAGTAAATACAAAAA
>CAILKS010000036.1 GCA_903834855.1 uncultured bacterium
AAAAGAAACAATACAAAAGAAGAGATAGCAAAGAGACTAGTTTCTTGTCCTATTGTGAAACCGAAGGGTTGGTTGGATTTATTAAGGATGGGCTGTATGTTTTCATCCAACAAGGTATATTGATTCGGATTTGTGTTTGGCATAAATTATTGTCTCGTATCAAAAACTATATTGAGATCTGTTTTCGCATTTTGTAAAATACGTTTTGTATTTTCTATAGCGACACCTAAAACACGAGAACCAAAAGCATTTTCTTTAGGACGAAGAGTGATAGTTGTATTGTCTTCTGTTTCTATTGGTAGACTATCTAATGTCCAAACAAAAGAAGCCCCGTTGCCGACCCCGTTATTTAAAGAGAAAAAATAAGGAACAAAACGAAGAGAGAATTCTCTAGTTGTCTCAAAGCGTTGGTTAATCGCTCTTGTTAAATCAGTACCAAGAACTGGGTCATATAAATAAAACAAAGGTGATATTTTATGAGGATAAATAGTAATATCTTTTGTAGCTTTTGTTCCATCAGGTGCTATTGCTAAAACTTTTATTATTGTGCTATCGCTTAAGTATTCTAAAGTAATATCTGCCGCTTGCTTCCCTCTTCCTGAAGCACTATCTACATATTCATCATTTCTATACCAAGAATAAGAAATATCTGCTGGGCTAACTATCTTCCCATAAGAAACCATTTGTGGAATAGCGGTTACTCTGACAGTTGCTCCTTCAGCAGGAAGAGACCTTCCTTCATAAAAAGGTGGAGTAAAGGCTTCAGGAGATTCCCAAAGTAAAACAACTGAAGAAGGAGAGACATTCATACTAGCTTGAAAAACTTGTCCATCAGCTAAGCTGGCTACAGCAGAAACAGTATTAAAAGTACCAACGGCATTAGTTGTTAATTTAATTTGTTTAACCCCTCCACCACTCGCCACAGTTTTATTATTTATTTTCCAAACAATCTCGGCAGAATTAACATCAAAATCATAACTAGTTAATGTTACAGTTACTTCTTCATACGGTCCTGGATTTTCTGGATTAAGAACAAAATTTCCGACCAGTTCAGCATGAGTTAAACTCACCCCTATTAAAAAAACAAAAGATATTAAAATTAATTTAAGATATGATCTCATGATGTTTTTTGCTCGTCTAGTTCTTTCTTCATGGCTTTGATTTGTATTAATTGAGAAGGATCACTTGTAATAATTTGGTCTTCGGTATAAGATGCTACAATTTTTATTGCCACGTGTTTTAGTCCAGCGAAGAATATTCCCTCCCCTACACCAGACTCTAGGAGTAAGAATTTTTCTTCATCAGTTAAGTTAAAAGTTTTTTGAACAATATCAATAGAAGAAGGAGACTGTTTTAACAGAAGCTGAATAGAAGAGTTTGTAATAATTGGGAGACCGTAAGGAGATTTCAAAAAGTCTCCAACATCTTGTGTAATTGTTGCAAGACCTAAATAATATTTTCGTCCACGTTTAGCTAAACCAAACAAGAAAGAGGCGGTGTCATCATTTTTCATCATAATCCAAGCTTCATCTACAACAAGTAGTCGTCTACGAATATCTTTACGAACAGAGTTCCAAATGTAGTGAGTGATAATATACATCGCTACTGGCTTTAATTCCTCCTCCATGTCTCGAATAGAAAAACAGACAAGTTTTTTATTTATATCTACGTTTGAAGGTTGATTAATAAAACCAGACCATGTCCCTTTTGTATATTTAGAGAGACGTTGTTGTAAGTCTTCTGACCCATCTATTCCCGCAAGAACTGTTTCAAAATCAGAAAGTAGAGGTGGCTCTAGTTTTGTAAAATCGACCTCAGGTGAAATATCTTTAAGGGCATAAGTTTCTGTAATCGCTTGATCAACAATAGAATCTTCTGCTGGAGTAAGTCCCCCTAACATCACACGGAAAAGTCCTACAAGATTAACAATATTTGATCGTAAAACTTCTGCAGGAGATTCATCTTCTGTTGGTGCTGGTAAATCAAACGGGTTAATATGATGCCCGCTAGTTAATGAAATATCAAAATATCTTCCGCCAACAGACTCTGCCAAGTACTCGTATTCTCTTTCTGGGTCAATAATAATAACTTCAGTATCAAACATTAATGTACGTAATATTTCTAGCTTTGTTGCATAACTTTTACCAGAACCAGATTTGGCAAAAATTATAGAGTTATAGTTTTCAAGACCGAATCTATCAAACAAAATAAGAGAACCATTATGACGATTAAGCCCATAGAGGATTCCTTTATCAGAAGAAAGATCAAAAGAAACAAATGGGAAAAATGAAGAAAGTGGAGAAGTATTTAATTTATTTTTTATCATTAAACGATCCTCCCCTAATGGCATTGTAGAAAGAAAAGCTTCTTCTTGTTGGAAAAGAGCAGGCTTAACATAAATAAGGCGACTTTCTAGCATTGATTTGATCTGGTTTTCTGTTTTATCAACTTCAGCCTCATCTGCTCCGTATATAGAAATGTAAAGAGAGACATCAAACATTTTTTCTTGAGCTTGAATTAATCCATCACGAAGACTTTCTAGATCTTGATAAGCAACATCAAGTGAAGGATCACGGACTAACCCCTTACCTTCACGTGTCATTATTTGACTTTCTACTTCAGCAACTTTTCTTTGAAAAGTTTTCATTACCTCTCCAGTATCAAGTGGTGTGATGTGTATAGCGACATCAAAAACTTTATCTAAGTTAATTAATGGACTCAACCAGTTATCAGTTAAATAGTGGGGATAAGAAATGACGAAAAAGGAACGAACAACATTTGTTCCGAGGTTTAACATTTTAGGTTCTACCCCAAGAGCTGAAGGTGCAATAATGTCTTTTAATTGCATTTCTGCAACTTTATAAACCTGTTCTGGTAAAATAGCAGAAACAGGAGAGTCTTTTTTTTGTGATGATAGAAAGTCAAATAATCCCATAGATTTATATTTTTATTACAGGAGCTGATCTGTCTTGCTCTCCTGGATTAAATAATTTATAAAATAACTCAACCGCCTCCTCTGTTTCTAGTTTTTGTGCCCTCACACCAAAACGAGCAAGACCTTGCACTACAGTAGAAATTCTTTGTTCTAATTGTATACGGGAAATATCAAAAGCTTGATCCTCCTCTGCTTTATTTGATGATGACCCTAAAGAAAAGATAGAAGAAGCACCGCTTGTCGCAGCAGTAAAAGGAATGTAAGGAATAACAATAAAAAAGTGTTTTGTCATAATATTGGTTTCATCAGCAAACTTTTTTATAAAACCAATATATTCATGAATTTGAATTTTAAGTAAATCTTCAGTTACTTTTGTTTCTCTTTCTTCTAATAAATCAAGATATGGTTTGATATTTAAACGTCTTGATTCTGCAAACATTTGTATAGGAAACTCAAGGGAGTTCAAAAGATTTTGATATTGAAGTAAAATAGCACTTTGCTCATCTTCACTTTTAAGGGCAATATTAAGAGAACTTGTTATGAGAATTGCACGCAGCTCACCACTTTTTAAAGTTATGATACCGTCACGTATGTGTTCTATAGGAACAAATTGTTGAGTGGCTGACCCTTTTGACATATATAAGAGTATAGCAGAGATAGACATTAGACAATAGATTTTAGACAGTAGATAATACAAAAATAAATTCCTAAGGTCTAATTTCTAATTAACCTAATAAAAATTCTCCACGTATTTTATTTTGGCTAGCGAGGAGCTAAGTAGAAAAGTAATCTTTTATATTTAGTCCGAGCGACGACATAAAAAGGTTAAAATACATCGCCTGCTTGCTGCAAGGAACCTTTATTAGGCCTCACCGCCTTAGCGGGATAAATTAGAAATTAGGTGAATTAGAAATTATATAGTGTCTATTCTGTCTTCTTGTTTATCCATTACATCTAACCCTAAAGAAAGCTCGTGTATTTTATTTGAATTTGCTTTTGCTACAGCTAACTCTTTTTTTGTTTCAATAACTATGTTTTCCGTTGGGGAGGTTTCTTCTTTTGGTTGTTTCCATGTATAAATTTTACTATTAGTATAATAACTAAAAGCCCCCTCAAGAGTATCTATAAAAGGTCTGTCATTTATTTTTAAAAAAGCTAAAGCCAAAAAGAGTCCAGCAACGGGAATTATTAAAATAACAGCTATTATTTTAATTGAAATAAAAGTCCAAAGTAAAAAAGAAAAACCACCAGCCCCAAGCATATAAGCAAATTGCTTTAATGTAAAAGGGCCAACTATTTTATCCTCCATATCAATAAATTGTGGTACTCGGAATTGCATATATCTATTATAGCAGATAGCAGTAAGTAAATAGCAAGAAGGAAACACAAGACTCGATTTATTAAGTATTCCCTAATTGCTTATTGCTGGTTACTATCTGCTATTCCCCTATTTCACGGTATGGATCAACGTTATAGACGGTCGGGGCTCTACTGTAAGTGGCTGCACCTAGTTCTGCCTTTACTACAGTTTGCCCTTTTTCTCCAAACATAAATTCTTTAAGAGCAATATTTGTATCAAGAGACCTCTCGTTTTTTTTACTATCAATAGAAGCTATTTGACCTTGTATTTTAGTTAATCTTTCCGAGACTTCATCGTCATCCGGTATAGTTCCTATTATTTGTAACTGTTCAAGAAGTTGGGATCTTGAGCCAGGCTGAAGATGTCCTTGTTGTATTTCTTGGTTCTTATCTACTGATTCATCAGATTTTACCTCTGGACGTTTTGTTGTATCTAATATTTCTTTTCTTAATTCATCTTTCGAAGCAGATTCATTTTCTACAGATAATTTTTTAACTTCGGAAGAGTCTTTGCCTAAAATAGAGAGTCTTATTTTTTGAAAAACAGTTTCATCTAAATCTTTTGCCAAAGAGTATGCGTCCGACGGAGACATATTACAATTTTTTTGTAATGCATCGACAGCGCCCTCAGGTTGTATTGCACCAAGAAGAATTAAAGTGATTGTATTTTTAAGCATTAAATACAGATTCACTGGTATTTTATACACTTTACCAAAGAGACCTACCGCCTCGTCTAATTCATCAGTAAACAAATAAGCCTGCACATCTTTATTTGCATTTTCGTAAAGTGTTTTAAGTTGAATATTTGTATCATCCATATATTTATTATTCGACAGGTACTGCCTCTTTTTGAGTAATTAAAGGTTTAATTATTGCTCCCTCAGAGAGCTCCACCCCTTCATCTATCTTTGATTCTGTTTGAAACATATTATTTGTTTGATATAAAGTTGTAGGCTTTTCTACATTTAATACTCCACCAAATGAGTTAGCTGCTTGTGTTGGTGTGGGCTCATTAGTTTTTATCATTTTTTTTAACGACTCTGCAATATCTTTATTTCCTTCTACCATTTTATTAAGTATTAAGTTTGTTGCTTCGGTGTTAGAAATATTTTGTTTAACTAAGGTGTCCGTTATTGCTTTTGTTGCTTCTACAGCAGAAAGTTGGGCTGCTTTATTTATCTTATCAGAGTCTTTTTCCGCTAGTCTTTTATCATTGTCATCAAGAGCTCTTTTATCGTCAGTACCTATACGGCCACGTATAGTTGCTCTATCCTCTGGAGTTGCTGTTGTGTCATAATATTTATCTACATCTTCAAACCGACTTTTTAAGTTCTTATTTTTAGCATTAGCAGCCATTCTTGCTCTTTGTGTTTCGTTGGAATTTATATAAGATTCGACAGTTCCATCATCTTGTTGAGATTTTTCTTCCACAGCTTTTTGTGTTGATACAGACATTCTAGCTTTTAGCATATTTTTCTCTTCTTCTGTTGTACGGCTATCATAATATTTATCAACATTCCCAAAACGCTGTAAGAATTTTGTATTTTTTTCGGATTCACTTAACTTTTTTCTACCGTCTTCATCTGAATTAACATATTGTTTAATAACATCGTCATCTTCTTTTATAAACTTACTATAGGCTTTTGCATTTTGAGAAGCTGTACCAGTAAATTTTGCAAAATTACTAGTATTAAACTTTCTTTTTAGATAACCCTCTCGCTCGCCATCGTCTTTTATTTCAGAAGCTCTTTCATAGGTTTCTTTTTCATAGTCTTCTCTGTTTTTATCATAACCCTTTTCTGCACCCTTACCCATTCCAGTTATGCCAAGGGTTCCGGCTATGGCCCCAGTTGCACTAAGATTACGAAGATCGTATTTTGCCCCACCCATACCTTTAAAAGCATCTTTTGTAAGGTTTCCCAACACTCCCCCACCGAAATCCTTATCTCCCATATTTTTTGCAAATCTGCCAACCGTATTTCTTGTTGCAAAACCAAAAGTTGCAGCTCCAGCACCAAGAGCAAGACCGGTTCCTAGTCCTCCCGCCTTCCCTGCCCAATTAGTTACAGTGTCCCCTACACCACCCGCAACAGCTTTTGTAACTTTTAACATTATGTGAAGCATTGTTAGCATCATAATTAAATTGAAAAATATGGCAACACTACTAGTGCTTGCACTGGCCGCAGTAGCTAAAGTTGTAGTAGACCCGCTCATTCCTGAGACCGAACTAAAAATTGCTAAAAATTTTAAGGTGAGAGCTAGCATTATGGTAAAGACTGGTGCCACAAAAAGCTGAGAAACAAACATTCCACGTAACCATTTAGCTTTTTCCCCAAGAGCAGGTACTATAGTGTCTACAAGTAAAATTGGAGAAGCAATAATTATACAAACGAGAAGTGCGGTACGAATTATTATTAAAAAGGCAGCCATAAAGAATATATACGCTGCATATCCAACAAAACCAACAACGGCAATTGCCCCAGGTAGACTCGTAACTTGATCTAAAAATTTATTACTAGTAGCTTGACTTGTAAGAGTCGTAGCACTTGTTACTAATCCTTGTAATCCCAAATTTGCCATTATTTTTGCACCAGCAGTTTCATCTCCACTTGGGTTATCAGATAAGACATTCTTACCAAGAGCTGTTTGATAAATCTGAAGAGAAACTACATTTGATACATCAACAAAGACTCTGACTATTGGATATGAAAAGTTTACAAAAAGCCCAAAAACTACAAGAAATGCAATATATTTTTTAAATTCCTCACTTTTACCTATTATCGCCATGAAGCCAACAAATAGTCCTGTAAAGAATACAAAGAGTGAAATTATTTGCCTAACAACTAGCCATATATTGTATATATCATCTGGTGCAAATTTTTTAAATTCAAAAACCCCATGATACATTGCAAAATTTAAAAGATTAGCAGACATCCATAGGAAGAAACCAACAATTTCAAGAAGTATATTTTTTACAAGCCAAGTAAGGCCTTCATCTAAACAAGGAAGAAAGGTGCCTATTATGTTTACACAACCACCGGTAGTGGCATTAAGTCCAGAGTGAAGTGTTTGGCTAGCATTCGCTACTATAGCATTGCGTTGGTCTGCTGTTATTTGTCCATTTTCAAACTTTACAAGAGACTCAGCTATTAAAAGTTTGCCATTTGCAAAAGGTAAAACAACCCTTGCTTGCCCTAGGTCTCTAGGATTGGCATCAACTAGACCAGCACCAACATTACTATTAACCTGTTTTGTATTTATTATTTTATTCAATTCTACAATAAAGTCATTAAGTGTTTTTACTTCTAATGTACTTTTTGTTGTACCTGTTAAGTTTTTACTAGAATCATAATTAGCATTTAAAATTTTTAAATATAAAGTTCCTAGATATTCACCACCAATAGTTTTTCCAAAAGGAATATTTGTCCTAGAGAGTATCGGCTTATCTAAAGGAGAGCTATTTATCCAAGTAATTAAGTCATTTAAAGTCGGAGCGACAGATGATAGGCCTGCATCTTTTGAAGAAACTTCCCCATAACCATTAATAAAATCAGAAATAAAGTCAATATCATTAGCGGTACTTTTTAGACTATCATATTCAGCTGGGGTTATTTGATGTGATTTATTAACTGTTCCATCTGCGTTCAATATACGATTTGTGGCATTTTGAGTATCGATTGACTGCGCATACCCCTTCTCCGGAAACGCGAAACCACCGAAAAAAGCTGTGATGATTATGGATACAAAGGTAAATACCCAGAAGTGTTTCATATTAAGAGTATAACAGAAGATAGAAGATAAAGGAGATAGGAAAGAGTTTAGAGTAAATACTTGTGG
>CAILKS010000037.1 GCA_903834855.1 uncultured bacterium
CCACATAACTTAGCAAATAGACAAAATTTGTTTTTGTGTCATTTTTTGTTAAAACACCTTGCAAAATAAAGAGAAATGTGTTATAGTATTAGTTCATAAAGTTACAAGTTCATAAAGTCAAAAGTGAATGCATTTGCATCTACTTTACAGACTTTAAGGACTTTATGGACTTTCAACTAAACTCATGTTAATCGACAACGTAACCCTAAAAGTAAAAGCTGGAGCTGGTGGAACTGGCGTTGTTCGTTGGCGCCGTGAAAAAGGTATTCCTTATGGAGGACCAGCTGGTGGTGATGGAGGAAAAGGTGGAGATGTTTATTTCCGCGTTATTCGTGATATTCAAGCGCTCTCTGTTTATAAACACAAACAAGAATGGGACGCCAAAGAAGGAGAAGCCGGACAGAAGCGTAGTATGCACGGAGGAAATGCTGAGGATTTGTATTTACAAGTTCCACTTGGTGCAGTTATTTATAATCGTGAATATGACAAAACTTATGAATGTTTAGAGGAAGGAGATTTTGTTGTTCTTCGTGGTGGAAAAGGTGGATTAGGAAATGAACAATTTAAGACTGCGACAAATCGCGCGCCAGAAGAATTTACAAAAGGTGAACGTGGAGAATTTGCTACTTTTGATATTGAATTAAAATTAATTGCAGACGTGGGGTTGATTGGTTTACCAAATGCTGGAAAGTCATCTCTATTAAATGCTCTCACTCGCGCTGGGGCAAAAATCGGTGACTACGCTTTCACAACTCTTGAACCAAACTTGGGAGCATATTTTAGTTATGTGCTTGCAGATATTCCGGGACTTATTGAAGGAGCAAGTGAAGGAAAAGGATTAGGACATAAATTTCTTCGCCATATTACACGCACAAGAGTCTTGGTGCATTTAGTATCTGCAGAAAATGAAGAAGTAGGAAAAGTTTATACGACTATTCGTGAAGAACTTGGAAAATATGATGCCGAACTTTTAAATCGTGAAGAAATTATTGTACTTTCAAAAATAGATACAATAAATGAAAAAGAAATAAAAGCGAAAGTTAAAGAATTAGAGAAAGCTTCAAAAAATAAAAATATAGTTACATTATCTCTTTATGAAGACAAGACAGTAAAGGAGTTTGGTGACGGGTTGGTACAGCTCTTAGCTGGTAGCCAGTAGTTTGTAGCTAAATGGCATCCACTTCGTGGATACCATTTTAGTATTTGTATTTTCTTGAAACTAAAAACTGGAAACTAGTTTTTGAGGGCTTCTTTCAAGATTTCTTGAAAGAGACCAGGGTTTCCTGCTCCTTTACTTTTCTTCATGCATTGACCAACAAAATACATAAACATACTTTCTTGTCCCGCTCTATAGTCTGCAACTTGCTTAGGGTTATCTTCTAATACTTCTGACACAATAGATTTCAAAAGTTCTGGATCATTTTTTTGTATCATTCCTAATAATTCTGCAGTAGCGCGTGTATCTAATTTTTTATCAGCAAGTAATTTTGGAAGTAAATCTTTTGCCCCACGAGATGAAAGCTCTCCAGAGACAACCATTTCAATTAAAGTTTTAAATGAAGTTGTACCAGGTAAAGTATCATCTCCAATCTCTAGCCCTTCCTTTTTTAATAGACCTAAAATATCAGAAATTAAATAATTAGCAGATAGTTGTGCAAAGTTCGCATCTTTTCCTTCTACAACCGTATCAAAAAATGAAGATAGAAGTAGGGAGTCAGTAAGTATTTCTACGCTATCATCTTTCAAACCAAAAACATTTGTAAATCTTGCACGCTTAGCAACTGGAAGTTCTGGAAGAGAATTTTTTATTTCATCTATATTAAATAATTTACTCAAATATAATTTTGGTAAATCTGGATCAGGGAAATAACGATAGTCATGTGCATTTTCTTTTTTACGTTGTGAAAAAGTAGATTGTTTCGCGTCATCCCATCCACGAGTCTCTTGTACAACAGCACCGCCTTCATCAATGAGAGCAATATGACGAGCTACTTCATAATTTATCGCACCAAAAACAGAAGCAAATGAATTTATATTTTTCACTTCAACTTTTGTACCAAATTTATTTGGATCTTTTGAAACAGAAATGTTGGCTTCAATACGCATTTGTCCCATTTCCATATTTGCTTCCGATGCTCCGACATAACGAAGTATACGTTGTAGTTCACGAGCGAAAGCAACTGACTGTTCAGCTGAATGTATAACTGGCTCAGTTACAAGTTCCATAAGAGGGACTCCAGCACGGTTATAGTCAACCAAAGTAGTACCACCAATATGAGACGACTTAGCGGTATCTTCTTCAAGGTGGATACGAGTGAGTTCCACACCATTTATAGAACCACCGGAGACTATTGGGAACTTATATTGTGAAAGTTGATAGCCTTTTGGAATATCTGGGTAAAAGTAGTTTTTTCGGTCAAATTCGGTGAAATCCGCGATATTAGCTCCAACTGCTGTTCCGACCGTTATAACCTTCTTAATGGCCTCTTTATTGGCAACTGGAAGGGTTCCTGGGTGTGCCATACATACTTCACAGATGTTTTGATTAGGTCGCTTCTCATAAGGGTCGTTTTTACAACCACACCACATTTTTGAGTTAGTGTGAAGTTCCGCATGTATTTCCAATCCTATTGTTGTTATATAGTCTGACATGGGTATGATTATAGCATCTGAGGGATTAATTTTGAAGGTTTTTACGAAAAGTTACAAATTCAGTAAATTATGTATAATATTGGGTAGGATTATAGTGATGAGATTTTCTCGTCAAATAATACTTCTTTTTACTAGGAGGCAATCGTGTTTAAAAAAAATGAAAGAGCGGTTGATTTTTCTGTGACCATTTTTGTCTTAATGGTCATTAGTACTTTCTGCCAGCCAGGCGAGGCAAAGGTTCGTCCAAGTCTTTTAGCTCTAGATAAAATCAGCGAAGAGTTGACTGTCTACAAAGAGTCAAAATACAAAGTTGTTGTTGATTTGGAATTGGAAGATGACATCATTAACCTCCCTTTATTTGTTTATCAGATTTTAAAAGTAAAAGGGGTGATTGTCGTATATACAAATCAGCACGACCGTAAAAAATTTAGAATTGTTTTTGATCCAAAAATCATAAATTATGATGAAGTGGACAATGTTATCGGAAAATTAATTTCTGACCCACGTCTTTACGAAGAATAGACAGAAAGTCACAATCCACAGGACTCACTCTTGTGGGTTTTGTGTTTTTTACTGTTTAATTTCAGTTGTCTCCACTAAGGAAATATATTTTTTGTTCCAAGTTTGTTGTCGTTTTGCATATTGTATACTTTTGGTAATTATTTCTTGTTTCATTTCTGTTTCTGTATTTTTGTTTTCAAGATATTTAGCAATAGCAACATATTCAAGTCCAAATTTTTTCATTGAGTCACTTATATATCCTTTTTCCATAATATTTTTAACCTCATCTATCATTCCAATATCTAATCTTTTTTCTAAACGTTTAGTTATGCGTTCACGTAGTATTTCGCGCGTAGGATTTAATAAATATATTTTTGTATCATATAAAAGTTTTGGAGTTTTTTGTTTTGGAACTTTTCCAAGTGATTCTACTATTTCAAGAGCACGAATAAGGCGGGGTCGATTATGATGGTCAATGAAAGAGTGACGATCAGCGTCGCGCGCCAGCAGGCGCGCGACCAATTCCTCTGTATTTAACTTTTCCAATTCATCACGTAATTTTTTATTTGGACCAACTTGTGGAATTTGTGTATCAAAAATCAAAGCATCTATATATTGGCCTGTGCCACCACAAATAATAGGGGTTTTCCCTCTTTTTAAAATATCTTCTAAAATAGAGGTGGTGTCGCGCGCATAGCGCGCGACACTGACATCTTCATTTAATTCATAAACAGAAAGCATGTAATGTTTTACATATTTCATTTATTCTTTTGTAATTTTCCCAGTCCCAATGTCTAAATATTTATAAACCTGTCTTGAGTCAGCAGAAATAATCTCCCCATTATTTTTTAATGCTAAATCTACAGCAAAATCACTTTTACCGCTTGCTGTAGGACCGACTACGACTATAACCTCAGGTTTTTTATTCATAGAGTTACTTACATCCTACAAGAAAAATGGTTTTTATAAAAGTCATAAATTAGTTACTAGTTGATGGTTACTGGTTGATAGTTAAAAATTACAGGTACAACTAAATTCCTAGTAACCAGTAACCATAAACCAGCAACTGTATTTTACAATAAAGATATAATTTCTTTTGCTAGTTTATCGCTATTATGACGAATAAAACTACGAATTTCTTGAACTGTATCTGATTTATCAAAATTAATTATCTCTTGTGAGAGTAGATCTTTTTCCAATATACGGGCATCATTCATATTATTTAGCACCATTACACCATCTCCTTCTTTTATTTTATAAAGTTCAATTTGTTCTTTAGAGGGTGAATTATTATTTATCAAAATTATGTCGACCTTTCTATCTATTATTTTTTCTATTTCATTTACATAATCGGATACTCCCCAGTTTTCTGTATGCTCTTTTTTATTTGTTAAATTAATTGGTATGACAATCTTTGCTCTAGAATCTTTTAAGGCCTCTTTAAAACCATTTACTATCAAATTTGGTAAAAGAGAACAATATAAATTTCCTGGCCCAAGAACAATTAAATCAGCGTGCATTATTGCGTCACGTGCGTGTCTATTTAAACGAACATCATTTTCAAAATAAATAGATTCCACACCAAAGCTTTGAACGTTACCATGATTAATACTATTTTCTCCGATTAATATATCTCCATTTTTTAATTTTATTGCTAGAGTTGCAATGTCTTCTGTTACTGGTATTACTTCTCCTTTTATTTTTAAAATTTCTCCAGCAACACTGACACCTGATGCAAATGTGCCTGCAACTTTTTCTAACGCTGCAAGAAAAATATTTCCAAAATTGTGTCCAGTGAGACTTCCTTCCTCAAAACGATAATTCATAAGTTTTCTAACAGTTTCGGTGTGTTCAGAAAGTGCGACTAAACATTGACGCACATCCCCAGGTGGAAGTACTCCTAATTCATCACGTAGTCGGCCAGTTGAACCACCATCGTCTGCCATAGAGACAATTGCGTTTATATGTATATCATTATATTTTTTGAGACCACGAAGGAGGGTGTAACTTCCGGTACCACCTCCCACAGTTACTATATTTTTCATAGAAATAATCCATAAATTGGCGAGCTTCTTTGTCAAAACTGCATATTTTCTCATCAATGTACTAGGTGTACATTTCCTAGAAAATATTTGTTTCTCCTCGAATCTCATCCAATTTCTGAGATTATTTTATTCTAGCAATAATATAAATTAGTTACTAGTTGGTAGTTACTGGTTGATAGTTAAAAAATACTGTACACTAATCTTCCAGTAACCAGTAACCAGTAACCATCAACTATAATGTTAATTTTATATACAAAAACTAATTGCCCATATTGCGATAAAGTTAAACGCGTTTTTGAAGAACGACGATTAACTTATGAAGAAAGAGATATTGCTGACCCACAATTCCTAAAAGAAGTAAAAGATTTCGGTGCAAAGACCATGCCTTTTATGTATGACACAACTGCAAATGTAAAAATGGGGGAATCAGATGACATTATTGATTATGCCAGCGAATATGCCTTTTAGAACAGTTTCAAGTTTTTAGTTTCCAGAAATATGAATTCGTATTTTTCTTAAAACTGGGAACTAAAAACTTGAAACTGCTTTGTATCACTGCTTACTGCCCACCTAAATGCTATAATAATCTTCTCCGCTTATAAAGATAAATTTGAAATAACATGACAACAGAAAATAATATGTGCGACGGGTGTGATTGTGGAGGTTGCGATATAAATGACTACAGCGGGTCTTTAATTGGTACAGAGATACCAAATTTTACTCTACCAGTTTATGTAGATGGAAAGATTAAGACTTTATCATTAGCAGACTATAAAGACAAATGGTATGTGCTTTTCTTTTACCCAGCGGACTTTACTTTTGTCTGTCCAACAGAATTGGAAGAGCTTGCAAATATGTATGAACAGTTTAAAACAATTGGATGTGAAATAATTTCTGTTTCGACAGACACTGCTTATGCGCATAAAGCTTGGCAAGATGTTTCTCCAGCAATTAAGAAAGTTACATATCCAATGGCATCTGACGCAAATCATCAATTGAGTACATATTGTAATGTATTAATTAGTGAAGAGGGAATGGCTTTACGTGGAACTTTTATTGTAAATCCTGATGGAATTATTAAAAGTATGGAAGTTAATGATAATTCAATTGGCAGATCAGCAAAAGAATTATTACGTAAAGTAAAAGCCGCACAGTTTGTAAGCAATCATGGTGACCAAGTATGTCCTGCTTCATGGGAAGAAGGAGATGAGACTTTAACACCGGGGGTGGAATTGGTGGGGAAGATCTAAAGATAGGTTATAGCTTGCAGGTTGTAGGTTGTAGAAATACAGAACGGACGCGAAGCGTCCGTTCTGTATTTTTCTGACCTCTATTTTCTGAGATCTGTTAGTCTCCCCTATAAAAAATACCCAGTCGTTGACTGGGTGGCGACATGGTCGCTCTTTGTTTTAAGTAGCAAAGTGAACTGGCTGGTCCTTTTGACCTTCAATTGTTAAACCAACGAAACGTTGATCATGACAGAAGGGTCGATATAGCAATCCATCAGATATCAATCTTTTGGTTTCGTTAGTAACTTCCTCGATATCTCTTTTTAGGATAAGGGCAAGCATCTCAGAAGTTAGACAAATTTGCAAACCATCGGACACCTCCCTTCGTCCTGTTGCCAAGATTTTCAGGATTCCATTTTTCAATGTTATCTCCTTAGATTGCATGGCGGAAGAAAGAAGTTTCAGCCTGTTTTCCCAAACGCCGACGCGGGACAATGGGCAGTTTTTGTTTTCCTGATTTTTTATTGACACCAAACATGTCATGTCGGTTCTTGCTACGTCGAACTGCTGGCTTTGTTATTATAATGCCGTGAGAAGGCTTATCTATGTAGTAAGGTTTGTCAAAAAAGGCTTGTAAAGCAGCTTGACGATTGACTTTAGAGTTGCGAATAGACATGAAAAACTCCTCGGTTGGTTTATGAAATCTTGTGCACAATTTAATGTACTGAGAATAATATCCTATCACCATTTTTAATGATATGCTAGTATACTAAAGATAGTTTATAGGTTTTAGTTCTTCAGTTGTAGGTAAATAAAAATAAGCCGGAGTGGCGGAATGGTAGACGCGCACGACTCAAAATCGTGTATCGAAAGGTGTGGAGGTTCGAGTCCTCTCTCCGGCACAGAAAATTAAAAGCACAGGCAAGACCTGTGCTTTTAATTTTCTGTGCCGGAGAGAGGAAGTGCTAAACGCACTTCCGTAGGACTCGAAGCGAAAAACTGGTCTACACAATTATTTATAAAAATTGGGCTCAGTATTTTTATAAATAATTTTGTCAGTTTTTCCTTAGGTCAAAACTTTGAGTGTTTTATGAATGCCAAAGGCATGAAATAAAATACCAAAGTAATGACAGAGCCTCTTCTCCGTCTTATTGGATTTAATTAGGCGTCGCGAAACTACTTCGAGCGAAGTGAGGTAGTTTTGTGACCGAGTCCTCTCTCCGGCCTCAAAAAGATTTGTAGCCGAGTCCTAATTTATTACGAAACAAAAATACCCCAGCGGTGACCGAGTCTCTCTTCCGTATTATCTACAACCTAAAACCTACCACCTAAAACCTATTCCTGCTATACTAAAAACCATATGGCGCAATTAGAAACATCTGTCCGACACCCAAATCCCGTGGTCTGAATCGATCGGAATTGCCGGGCCGATCGGTGCGGGCCTCGTTTACAACGCACGACTGGAG
>CAILKS010000038.1 GCA_903834855.1 uncultured bacterium
CTGAAGAGAAAATCATCAAAGAAGATATTTTCTATTATGTTTATGGCTTGTTACATTCCGAAGATTATAAAAAACGCTATGCGGATAATTTAAGTAAAGAGCTGCCAAGAATACCTTGCGTAAAAAAAGCAGAAGATTTCTGGAAATTTAGTAAAGCTGGCCGTAATCTAGCTGAGCTCCATATTAACTATGAGGCAATTAAACCTTATCAAGTAAATTTCACTGATTGCAACATTAATACGTTAAATAATAAGGACTTTAGAGTGACTCAGATGAAATTTGCTAACAAAACAGATAAATCGGTTGTTGTATATAACAATAAAATTACAATGTCTGACATTCCTTTAGAGGCATATGAATATGTTGTGAATGGTAAGCCAGCACTTGAATGGGTAATGGAGCGTCAAGCTGTTGTAACTCATAAAGATAGTGGAATTATTAATGACGCGAATGACTGGGCAATTGAAACTATGAAAAATCCAAGATATCCACTAGAACTTTTCCAAAAGATAATTACTGTAAGCATAGAAACTATGAAAATAGTTAAAGCCTTACCAAAATTAGATATCTAAAAACTACTTATATAGAAATTTCTTATTTCTTCATCAATATAAATATCTTTGGCTGTTATCGGTCTTTCCAATCTAATCCCATCTAATGTTGGACACCTACTTAAAGCAACATAAGTTTGTCCTGATGCAAATGCTCTATTTCCAAGATCTACAAAAATATTATCGATAGTTTTGCCTTGGCTTTTATGAATAGTAACGGCCCAAGCTAGCATCAGCGGCATTTGTATATATTGCCCATCAACCTCTGCAAAAATTTTATTTTCTGCAGCATCAAATCTATATATAGTTGATTTCCATTCGTGTGGTGTCACGTAAACTTTTTGATTGTTGAATTCAACTGTTACACAATCTGGTTTACAGAATGTAACCTTACCTATTGTTCCATTTACCCATCTTCTAGCTACATCATTAGCAGTAAACATAACTTTCGCACCAACTTTTAATGTGAGTCTTGCAGGTGATGGCAAGTTCCCTTCTTTATTGATATCAAATGATCCTGTAGCAATGCCAGTATATGTGCAACTAAATCCAGTTAATTTAGCTAATTCTGAGCTATTGATTGAATCTGCTTTTTGATTAGTTGTTGTTAATGTGATTGCTAAATCATTTTTTTGCTCGTTTGGTTTATAGCAATGTTCATTGATAGTTTTAATAGCATCATCAACACCTTCATTGACTCTTATATGTTTTAGTAGATTAGAAAAATGCTCATTTTTTTGTCGGAACACTTTTTGTAATTCAATCATTGTCATTTTTTGTTCTTGGAAGACTTTTGCAAAGAAGAAGTAATGACCAGATGAGTTTTTATAACCTTCTAGCTTGAGTGTCTTATCATCTTCTTGTTTAACAATTGGGGGAAGCTGAAATAAATCACCTACGAATATAACTTGGATGCCTCCAAATCGTAAACTTGGGTCAGGGCCATTTTTCCTTAAAAATAAATCTATACCATCAATCTGATCACATCTAACCATCGAAACTTCGTCGATGATTAGAAGTTTTATATTCTTATAAAGATCCCTATCATGCATAGTTTTAATGCTATGTTTGAAAATCACGTGAAACGGGAATTTGAAGAAAGAATGTATCGTTAGTCCGCGAGCTTGAATAGCCGCAACACCAGTTGGAGCTACGACAATTACATTGGCCTTAAGATAGTCCCTAATGTAGTCAATTAAAGTTGTTTTACCTGTTCCAGCTCTTCCACTTACAAATATTAAAGGATCTTTTTCTTCAATCGCTTTAATAACTTCATTATAGTCTGGAGTAACTTCAATATCTTTAGAGCTAAATTTTTCAATAGCTTCTCTAATACGATCTTTAGGATCATATTTCTTTTTATATTGGGTAGCTTTGTTTACTTCAACTTTCTTAGCACCCAAAAGACCTTCAAGCAAACTGAGAAGACTCATATTTAATAGCTTTAGTTGTTGCTAACTATTGTAGTCTAATTTATTTAGACTATGTTCTTCAATTGATCTTGTCCAGCTTTGATCTTTTGTCGTGCCTTTTCTGTCTTGATAGCCTGTTGAGTTCTTTTAACTTGATCCTGCATAGATTTAACTCGAGCTTGATCAGGTGTTAATGGTTTAATCATTTTAATTTCATACATTCTCATTTCAGTTACCAATTCTTTGCGGTGATATCGATACATTGTTTATTCCATATTGATATTGAGCTAA
>CAILKS010000039.1 GCA_903834855.1 uncultured bacterium
TAAAGCTCAAGTAAAAGTTGCTCCAGTTATAATTGCAAAAGCAAAAGTTGTAGCAAAGAAAGTTGCACCTAAGGTTGCGGAAGTAAAGAAAACTTCCCCTAAAGTTGCTGAAGTAAAAAAAGTTGTTACAAAGAAAGCGGTAACAAAAGTAGCGGTAAAGACAGTGACTAAGAAAGTGGTAGCAAAGAAAACAAAATAATCTTCTATTAATAAATAAAAAATCCTACAATATGCCTTGTAGGATTTTTTATTTATTGTTCAAGTATTTTTATTCCTTTTCGGATAACAATAAATCCATAACCCCACAGAAACGGTAACCAAAGTGGCATAATTCCAAATAGGGAATTTCTTGTAAATGTTTCTACTCCTGTGCTTATGAAAATTGATTCAGAGATTATCATTATAAAGAAACCAAAAGTAAAAATGGAAATCCATTTTTTTTCTTTTTTAATAAAAAGTGAAATGGCAATTATTACAATGTATATAATTGTTAAGATATAGTCATTATGAACAACCGCTATAAGTCCAATCATTATTAAGATCGGAGTTGAGTTAAGGAATATTTTGATACCTTTTTTCATATAGTAAAGTATATCATCTAAATTTTAAATAATTTTTTAAGGTATATGGTAGTATAAAGTACATGAAAATCGTAGTAATAGATAATCTTCGTTCAGTCTTTAATGTCGGTTCTATTTTTCGTACAGCAAATGCTGTAGGTGTAGAGAAGATTGTTCTTTGTGGAACAACGCCAACTCCTCTTGATAAATGGGGAGATAAAAGAAGCGATTTTGCAAAAGTGGCACTTGGCGCAGAAGATGTAGTGACTTGGGAATATGAAGCTTTAATCACTGAAGCCCTAAAAAAACTTAAAGAAGAGGGGAATTATATTATCGCTATAGAACAAGATGAAAAATCTGTGGATTATAAAAAAGTAAGTATAGAAGGAAAAAAAGATGTTACCTTTGTTATTGGTCCTGAGGTCGATGGAATGTCAAAAGAAAACTTAGAACTTTGTAATGTTATTGCAGAGATTCCAATGTTGGGTAGTAAAGAATCGCTGAATGTAACTATTGCATTTGGGATTGCCTGTTATCGTATTTTAGGTGTATGAAATTAACTCACCCATATTGTAATTATGTTTCTAAGTTAACCGATATAAATGATGTTGATAAAATTTATCACGATAATCATTATGGTGTGAGAATAGAAGATGACAATGAATTATTTGGACGTTTGATTATGGAAATAAATCAAGCAGGACTTTCTTGGAGAACTATTTTGATAAAAGAAAAAGGTTTTAGAAGTGCTTATAATAATTTTGATATTAAAAAAGTTGCAAAATATGGTGAAAAAGATTTTTTAAGACTAATGAATGATGTAAGAATCATTCGTAACAAGCTAAAAATAAATGCAGCAATATATAATGCACAAGAAATAATAAAAATCCAAAAAGAATTTGGAAGTTTTAGAAAATTTTTAGATTTTTATGTAAAAGAAAATAAAAATGATAAAAATTTATGGTTAAAACTTTTTAAAAAACATTTTAAATTTGTTGGAGGAGAAATAGTCGGAGAATTTTTGTTAAGTATTGATATGCTATCTGGTACTCACGATAAGAATTGTATAGTGAAAAAGAAAAATAAATAGAATTTTTAACATAAAAAGAGTAGCCAAAGGCTGCTCTTTTGTGTTGCTAAAAGCTACAAGCTACTAGCTACGAGCTGCCCCAGCACATCAACCCACCTATAGATTTTGTAAAGATTTTTCTTAAATTTGGCATATTTTTCAAGACCTTTTATGTCCCCAGTTTTTGTGTTGCAGAGAAGGTAAAGTAGGTCGATAATAAGGTACCGGGGGACACATATTTATTAACGTTATTCTTGTACTATTATGCTTAAAACAATTATTAAAAGAACAGGTGAGAGAAAAGCTTTTGAAAAAAGTAAAATTACTAAGGCCCTTACAAAGGCTGGTCTTGCTACAAAAGAATTTGATGAGAATGAAGCAGTGATTCTTACTGAGAAAGTAGTTTCATTTTTAGAAACAAAAGCAGAAGATGGTGTTATTTTAATTGAGCAAGTACAAGATGAGGTAGAACATGTCCTAATGACATCTCGTTTTAAGGTCACAGCTAAAGCATATATTCTTTACAGAGAGCAACATGCTGAGATGCGATCATTCGCTACTATGTCATCTCTTGGTTTAGTTGATAATTATTTAGGTAAATTAGATTGGCAAGTAAAAGAAAATAGTAATATGGGTTATTCACTTCAAGGATTGAATAACTATATTTTTTCTGAAGTCAGTAAAACATATTGGTTAAATAAAATTTATCCACAAGAAATTCGTACATCATATGAAAATGGCGATCTTCACATTCATGATTTAGGAACACTTGCTATTTATTGTGTGGGTTGGGACTTGATGGATTTATTGAAAGAGGGATTCAGAGGGGCACCGGATAAAGTTGAGTCAGGAGCACCAAAACATTTTCGTACTGCATTAGGTCAGATTGTTAACTTTATGTACACGATGCAAGGTGAGGCTGCAGGAGCAATTGCATTTTCAAATTTCGATACGTTACTCGCACCGTTTATTCGTTATGATAAATTAACTCAAAAAGAAGTTAAACAAGCAATTCAAGAATTTGTGTTTAATATGAATGTACCAACACGTGTTGGTTTCCAGACACCGTTTTCAAATATTACTCTTGATCTAAATCCTTCAGTTAACTTCAAAGAGACACCAGTAATTATTGGTGGTAAAGAGCAAACAGAAAAGTATGGTGAATTTCAGACAGAGATGGATATGTTAAATGAGGCATTTTTTGAAGTTATGGCAGAAGGTGACAAAGCAGGAAGAGTGTTTTCATTCCCAATTCCAACAGTTAATATTACAAAAGATTTTAATTGGGCAAATGAAAAACTAAAAGGTCTTTGGGAAATTACTGCAAAATATGGTATCCCATATTTTAGTAATTTCGTTAATTCAAGTATGAAGCCAGAGGATACACGTTCTATGTGTTGCCGTCTTCGCCTTGACTTAGAAGAGTTGGATCGTCGTGGTGGTGGTCTATTTGGAGCAAATGCTTTAACTGGATCAGTTGGTGTTGTTACAATTAACCTTCCACGTATTGCTTATCTTTCTAAATTAAAGAATAAGGATTCATTAGAAAAAGCAAAATCTGAATTCTATGAGAGATTAGATGCTCAGATGGATATCGCAAAAGAAAGTCTGGAAATAAAGAGAAAATTGATTGAGAAATTAACTGAAGCAAATCTTTATCCATATACAAAGTTTTACTTGAGAAATATTAAAGCGGGCTTTGGTGAATATTGGAAAAATCACTTCTCAACAATTGGTCTTATTGGTATGAACGAAGTAACTTTAAATCTTTTTGGTGAAAATCTTGGCACAGAAAAAGGAAGAGCTTTCGGAGGTGAAGTTCTTGATCATATGCGTCTTAGATTGATTAATTATCAACAAGAAACAGGTAACCTTTATAATCTAGAAGCAACACCAGCCGAGGGGGTAACTTACAGATTTGCAGCTCGCGATAGAAAAATGTATCCAGATATTATTGTAGCTAATGAAGCAGAGTCTAAAAAAGGAGCACAACCGTTTTATACAAACTCGTCACATTTGCCAGTTAATTTCTCAAATGACATTGTTGAGACATTAGATATTCAAGATGAATTACAAACCAAATATACAGGCGGAACAGTTATACATCTTTTCTTAGGTGAACGTGTTGCTGATTATCGTTCTGTACCAAACTTAGTGAAGAAAATTTGTGAGAATTATAAGTTGCCATACTTTACAATCACACCAACATTTTCTGTTTGTGGAAATCATGGTTATGTAACAGGCGAACATTTTGCTTGTCCAACATGTAACTCAGCTTGTGAAGTTTATTCACGTGTTGTTGGATATTTACGACCAGTTAGTCAATGGAATGATGCAAAGCAAGCAGAATATGATTTACGAGAAATGTATATACCAGAATGCTCTACTAAAGGTGTTGAAACAGTGAGTGTAATAAGTGTGTCAGCATAATATGCAATTTGGAGGATTTGAAAAGTTTACTTTGATAGACTACTCAACAAAGGTAGCGTGTATGGTCTATACGATAGGCTGTAATTTTCGTTGTCCATATTGTCATAATCCAGAATTGGTTGACGAGACAGTTGAAGCGAGAATTGATGAAAAAGAAATTTTAGATTTTCTTAAAGGTAGAATTGGAATGTTAGACGGTATAGTTATTACAGGAGGAGAGCCCACAATGCATGGGGATGATTTACTTTCATTTATGCGTGAAGTAAAGAAACTTGGATTTTTAGTCAAGCTTGATTCTAATGGTACGAATCCTGTAGTATTGAGACAGGCAATTGATGAAAAAATAGTTGATTATATAGCTATGGATATAAAATCTCCATTTTCTAAATATACAGAAACTGTGGGCCGAGCCGTTAACGTTAATAACATAAAGAAAAGTATAGAGATTATAAAAGAAAGTGGTATTCCTTATGAATTTAGAACGACCATTGTGAAGTCTATGCTCTCCTTTCTAGATATAGAAGAAATTGGGAAAGAAATAAAAGGTGCTAATAATTATTATCTTCAAAAATTTATTCCAACAAAAACAGTTAATCCACAATTTCTAAAAAAAGTCACTTATAGTGATGAAGAATTTGCCTCCTTAAAAAATATTATGGAAAAATATGTTTCTTTCTGTGATATTAGATAATATGTATGAAAACTCCTATCAAAATTTATATGGATCATGCAGCTACGACACCGACACGAGCAGATGTATTGGGTGTGATGTTGCCATATTTTGATGAGGAGTATGGAAATCCGTCATCACTTTATACAAGTGGTAGAAAATCTAATTCTGTAATAGAAAGATCACGACAGAATATTGCAAATATTTTAGGAGTTGAAAAGGATGAAATAATTTTTACAGCGAGTGGAACTGAGTCAGATAATTTGGCAATTTTGGGAATTGCACGAGCTAATCGTGAATATGGAAATCATATTTTAATTTCTTCTATTGAACACAAAGCAGTTATTGAGTCTGCTAAGCAATTAGAAAAAGAAGGTTTCGAGGTTGAATATATCCCAGTTGATGGTTTTGGAATGATTGATATTAAAGATGTAGTGTCTCGTATTACAGATAAAACTATTTTAATTTCTGTAATGTATGCAAA
>CAILKS010000040.1 GCA_903834855.1 uncultured bacterium
ACTAAGTATAGGTCTGTGGATGGCGTGGAAAGACACCAAAAAGCTTGTAAATTAAGATTTAAATATTTAAATCTTTAAATTTTTAAATCTAAAATCTAAAGTGTCGATGTGTATATAAAACGACATTTTGTATGTGTATGTGGAAAAGTTTGATTCTTGTGAAGATGTTATTGTTGTCTTATCCACAGAGATTTACACAGGGGTAGACTTTAGACATTAGACTTTAGATTGATAGATTAAAAGACGAGACAACAGCCGCGAAGCGGTTGTTGTCTCGTCTAAAATCTAATGTCTATTGTCTAAAGTCTGTCTAGACTATCATTGCCCTTATATCATCAATTTCTTTTGCTAAATGTGGATCTGTTTTTAATATACCTTTTATTTTCTCATATGAATGAATTACTGTTGTATGGTCTCTTCCCCCTAATCTGTCTCCAATCATTGGATATGAAATATCAAAATCCTCACGTAAAATATACATAACAATTTGGCGTGGCTTAACCACATCTTTACGACGAGTTTTGTTATAAATATAAACGTCTGGAATATGATAATAATCAGCGATCATTTTTACTATTTCTGGAATAGAGATACTTTTCTTTACTCGGACATTATTTTTTAATAGTGTTTTTGCATCTTGAAGGGTAATTACTTGTTGTTTTGCTTGAACATAACCTAAAAGTGTAGTCATTACACCTTCTAGTTCTCGAATATTTCCTTGTACTGTTTCTGCGACAAACTCCAAAACATCTTGTGGAAATTTTTCTCTATATTCTTTTGTTTTTGATTGCAAAATAGCTAGACGTGATTCAAGTGAGGGAATACTTACATCCACAATCATTCCTTGATTAAATCGTGAACGTAAACGGTCTTCTAGACCAACAATAAAATTTGGATGTTTATCAGAAGAAAATATAATCTGCTTGTTCATTTCATATAAAGCGTTGAATAAATGGAATAATTCATCTTGTGTTTTTTCTTTTCCATTTATAAATTGAACATCGTCCATTATAAGAACATCATACTTTCTGTATTTTTCTTTAAAGGAATTAATCTTGTTTAAATTAATAGAACCAACAAGGTCCATATAAAACTTTTCCAGTGAAGTATAAAAAACTTTTCTATCAGGAAATTTTTTCTTTATTGTGTTACCAACAGCCTGCATTAAGTGCGTTTTTCCTAGCCCAGTATTACCATAAACAAAGAGTGGGTTGTAGACAATGCCAGGGTTTGTAATAACAGCTTGCCCACAAGCAAAAGCTACTTCGTTAAAAGGTCCAACGATAAAGTTTTCAAATGTATAGCGTGGGTTTAAGCCATCGTCTTTATTTATATATAAATCTTGTAAAGGAAGTGGTTGCCCTGTTATGGTTATATGTTGAGATTTTTTCTGAAGGGCTTCTGGTTTAACAACATTAAAAGTAACAGACCTAACCCCCTCATGTATAGTACGTAGAATACGTAAAATAAATTTATGATATTTTTGATTTAACCAATCCTTAACGAATTCATTTGGTACACCAATTATAATGTCACCATCTTTATAATCAACGATACGAGTATTCTTAAACCAAGTATTAAAGTTCACTCTTGAGAGTTCAATCTCAATTTGAGATAAGGCGCTATTCCAAAGCTGTTGATAGTCCATAATTCTTGTAGTATACACTTGTCACGAATGAGAGCAACTTGACGGACGGCTATTTAGGAAGGAATTAAGATTGTTTTTTACTTATCTTAATAATTTTCAATTATCAATTTTCAATTATCAATTAAAATACAAAAAAGACGTTATCTGAGGGTGGGGTTTTTGAAAATTGATACTTGAAAATTGATAATTAAAAGGCTGTTGATTTTTTAGGCTTTTTGACGTATAATTACCCCCATGTCAATAACATATCAACCTAAAAAGAAGAAGAGAGCTACAACCCACGGATTCCTAGTTCGTATGGCAACTAAAGGTGGAAAGAAGGTAATTGCTCGCAGACGAAGTATGGGAAGAAAGAAGCTTTCAGTATAAGAAAGGCCTTAATTTTCTTATAAAAACAAGAAATGCCACCAAAAGAACTCAGACTTTCACGGGCAGATTTTAGTAAATTAAAAGAAAGAGCGACACTGCGCTCCCCTCTTTTTGATATTACATATTCCCCAAATAAGAGTTTAAAGGTTGCTTGTGTAATTGCTAAAAAAAGAGTAAAGCTCGCCGTTGATAGAAATAAAATTAGAAGGAAAACCTATCATGCATTTAAGGAAACAGGTTTTAATAAAAATTATATTATAATAATTTATCCAAGAATTGAAATGTCTAAATGTCCTTACAAAGAAATTGTAATGGAATTATCTAAGATACTTGCTACACTGAAGTAACAAAATAAAAATATGTTCCACACAATCTTTTACGAACCACTTTATAATCTAGTTGTTATTATGTTACAGGTTGTGCCAATGCACGATATTGGTCTTGCTATTATTTTGGTTACAATTGTAGTAAAAGGACTTTTGTATCCATTGAATATGTCTGCGCTCAAGAATCAGCACGTGATGAAGAGTTTAGAAAAAGAAATGAATGAGATTAAAGAGAAACATAAAGATAGCCCACAAGAATCTTCTAAGAAGATGATGGAGATTTACAAAAGAGAAAAAATAAATCCGTTCGCAAGCTTACTCACTATTATAATTCAAATGCCAATTCTTATTGGACTTTATTTTGTTATAGCAAAAGGCCTACAAGCTGATCCGTCCTCCTTATATTCTTTTGTTAAGTTTCCAGATACATTACACGTGGAAGCCTTTGGAATATTAGATGTTACAAAGAAAAGTTTAATTATTGCTATCCTAACAGGAATCTCTTCTTATGTTTTAGCTCTTAGACAAACTAGTGCTATGGATACAAAGAAAGATAAAGGTGAGGAAACTTTCCAAGATCATTTTATGAAATCTATGAAGATTCAATTACTATATGTTTTGCCTTTAATTATCGCAGTATCAGCATATGTTCTTCCAGCAGCTCTTGGTTTGTATTGGATTACAGGAAACTTAATAGGAATACTTCAAGATTTTCATACAAAGAAAAAAATAGCAGAGATGAAACTTAATACAAAGAAAGGTTAAAGCCTCGAGAGGCAAGCGACGACATCACAAACGTAATTTCTTACGAAGCACATATTTGTAGTAGTTTGGCCAGGGTTTATTGGGCAAGCCCATTTAGGTAAAGTAAAAGGATATCCAGAAGATGGATTACAATTAGCGCTTTGACTATTTGGGTTACCAGTATTACAACAATTATAAGAAGCAAAAACCATCATATCTGTTGTTATACCTGGATAGCTTTGAGAAATGGAGGCATATTTTGCTTTTATTAAAGCGACACCGGCGGCTATATTTGTTTGTGGATCAAGGTCAGAAGGAGAGCAAGCCGTTGCTCCATTTTTATTAATTTGCATAAGACCACAATCAATACTATTTCCGGTATTTGTATGAGTGGCGTCTTTTTTACCTTTAGATTCTCGGCACATTAATGTTGTAACTATTTTAGGATTTACCCCCTGTTTGGAAGCTTCACTGTTTATTATTGAAGCATATGTTGTAGTATCACAACCAGAAAGAGCTTCACAAGTATTTGTCATGCAGACACCCTTATTAGCAAGTACATTGTTTTTAAAAGATGTTTCATCTGGACATGAAGAACTTCCTGTTGAACCAGTGGATACTTGAGTTTGTGAGCCAGCAGCCATACTCGTCACAGTAATTTTACTAAAATCCACCGTCCCCTTCACCACATCTGGATTAACAGCTAAGAACAAAAGAACAAGAGAGAAAGACATAAGCAAAGCAAACAAAGAAGAAGTAATAATCTTATTAGCTGTAGTAATCTTAGCCTCATTATCACTATTAGCAGTCTTTAACCCTAAAGCATAAAGTATTCTACCTATAGTAGCTACTCCACTAGCTGCAAGGAAAAGAAACAATACAAAAGAAGAGATAGCAAAGAGACTAGTTTCTTGTCCTATTGTGAAACCGAAGGGTTGGTTGGATTGTCCGAGTACTGTTTGGATGTTTGGATCAAGTGGAGTATAAGAAGCACTCATATTTTTATTGTGAAGAAGTTGTGGAAGAAAGAAGTCTATTTAAATTAACCAGCCACAAACCACCGTTTTGTTTATTTGTAAAAACTAAAGAAGTCAAACCTTTATTTATTTGAGGACGGATAATATCAAAAGGATTCCCTGTTTCTCCCGTTAAAGAAAGAAGTGTATAACTTAAACCCGTATTTATATTAACTAAAAATAGATCATCAGAGAAAGAAATACTTCCTTGGAACCAATCATCAGGTAGCCCCTCCTCTCCACTGATTAAAGTAGAAGGAACTCCACACAGCAATCTTGTAGTATCCATCCATGCACACTTAGAGGCAATAGTTTTTATACTTAAAGTAGTTAATGAACCGGTCTTTTTGGATGAAATAAAAGTTAGAAGGCCAGAATTTGACCACATACTAGAAAGTGTTGATTCGCCAGTTTTGTTAGGAAGAGATACTAGTCCAGTCTTTCCACCAACATTATAAATATTTTTAGGAAGAGAAAAAGATGAGCCCTCTAAATATGCCGAGGCTTTATTTGTTATATAAGGAATTTCCCCACCATAAACCAAAGACCACTCACGAAGGGGTGAATTAAAAGTTGTTGCAACATTTTTTGAATCGACAGTATAAATAGATGACCCAGAATTATTGGGAACAATATATGAGAAGTAATTTGAAGAGTCGCTAACAGCGAAAGAAGAAATATTCTCTTGAAGAGATTTTAAATCAGTTAAGGGTCTTGGGTCGGCACCCTCAAGAAAAGTTGGGATTGTGGCCATTATTGTTTTTATTACATTGGTATCTTTATCAAAATAACGCAGAAAAACTTTTGAGCCATTTTGGGTAATATAAGCATCATAAATGCCAGGTATAGTAGTATTCGTTATTTGAAAGGCTCCAGCGCTGTCTTTGTTATATCCGTAAATATGGCCCGTTATACGATCTACAAACAGTAAATATTCAACAGTTTTTTTAGTTGGTTTTGAAAGTTTTTTAATAGTAGAAGTTCCTGTTTGTGGTGTAGAAGTTCCTTCTATAATAATTTCTCTGTTTACAAAATTATAACCAGCTGTTGGTTTGTCCCATATTTGAGTAAGAGTTCTTTCGGATGCAGGAATACGTTCATCATTTGTTGTATTATTATTCCCTAAAAAGCCGTTTATAAAATTATTTATAAACTCCCCTCTTGGACGAGAAGTGGCAGCGGGACCAAATGGGTTTGTTGGATTATTTATATCTGGATTTGATGACGGTGAGGCTTTAAAGAAATACCAAACAACAACCAG
This sequence comes from uncultured bacterium, assembly GCA_903834855.1. Lineage (GTDB taxonomy): Bacteria > Patescibacteriota > Minisyncoccia > Phycocordibacterales > UBA5272 > UBA11704. Next base: position 5,365 of record CAILKS010000040.1, read on the forward strand.
AAAAGCAAATAAAATAGCAACACTAAGAATTAGAAAAATTTTTCTATCACGCATGAGTAAAGTATAGCAAGATATAGTGCTTAGGGTATAGGGTATAGAAAGATAAAAAGATTAAATTTATCTACCCGTAACAGAAGCATGGAAATGTCTTGTTGTAGTTAGTCCTCCGTCACAACCCGGGGCTTCATCCCAAAAAACAATACCAGCAAAACCATATTTAATATTACAAGGAGCGACATTACCAATAGGTAGGACATTATTAGCTGTATTTGAAAAGAAAGTTGTGAGTTGAGGTGTTAAAGAGATATCAACAGCAGCACCTGTTGGGTGATTAGAAGTTGCTGAGTGTCCAGCAGCCTCTGTCCCCCCTGTTATTTGAACATCACAAGAACATTTTGATTTTAATTGAAGTACGGCATTAACTATATTTGTTTGCATACCAGCCACACTTGTACAATTTGTGGATGAAGGGGTCGCACAAGCTGCTTTATTTATAGTCACCCCAGCTTGAGTAAACTGTGAACGAAGAGCAGACTCTGTTGTGCCAGTAAGAGTTCCTACAGGCGTCTGAGGAGAAGCTGTACTTACAGTGGTTGATGTTTTTATTTTGCTAAAATCCACAGTCCCCTTCACCACATCTGGATTAACAGCTAAGAACAAAAGAACAAGAGAGAAAGACATAAGCAAAGCAAACAAAGAAGAAGTAATAATCTTATTAGCTGTAGTAATCTTAGCCTCATTATCAC
>CAILKS010000041.1 GCA_903834855.1 uncultured bacterium
CATAAAGTTGAAAGTCCATAAAGTAAATACAAAAAAAAGAGTGACACCGAAGGTGTCACTCTTTTTTTGACTTAAATATTAAATTAAAAATTAAATAAAAAAAAGCTGCCTGGTGGGGCAGCTATTTTTGCTGGCTTCGTCTACTCTTTCATTAGTCCGTTTTAAACGGCAAGAAAAAGTATCGTAATAATGCCAGAAGTGGGGCATTTTTGAATTCTCGGGCAATTTGTCCAAAAAATTTGCCACCATATTTTTGTTGGTCTGCAATGGCCGTTGTGTAGAGGCATCTTGTTATCATGATGAAATACAGAATGCCGACTACATATATAGTTATTTTATGTTCGTAAAAGAAGTCTTTCACGATAGTGTCTCCTTTTTAAATAAGGTGAAGTGGTGGAGGTAGGGTTTCCTGCTCATCCTTATGGAGTAATTTCATTTTGGCAATCTTTTTTTGCTCACGCAAATAAGGAAGGGTGATGTAAACGAAGTTGTAAACATCGTAAGTAAAAAATACCGGAACCGCTATCAAGCTTAATGGTCCAAAAAGAAAGATTCTCCAGAAGTTTGATTCCTCAAAGTCATCTCCGTCAAAACGGCACGGCATACGACATAAAAATCTCATGATAAATGTGTTTAAGTAGCCAATGCCGAGCCAGATAACAATCATGTGAATAGGAGATTCAAGACTTTTTTCAAATAACCATTTGATTAATCCCATGGCCGGTGTACCTTTTTATGATGATCAACAGTGTTATTTTTTTGGTTTTTATTATTACGGAATTTGCGGTATTGGTTAATAAAACCCAATCCAGCAATCACAACAACAAAACTCATACATGTAACAAACCAACTTTCCATTTTATTGTCTCCTGTAAAAGTTACAACAAACCTCATACTACCATTACAGTCATATATGTCAACGTTATACTCTTGCACATAATTGCAAAATAGTGTATAATTTCACAACTATGTCATTCGCAGTAATACAAACAGGTGGGAAACAATACAAAGTTGCCGTTGGCGACGAAATTGCAGTTGAGAAAATCAACGGAGATTATAAGGTTGGAGACAAAATAACTATTGAATCTGTTGTCTTAAAAGACGATGGTAAATCAACTGTTCTTGGTGCTCCTTATATAGCAGGATCTACAGTTGAAGTAACTATTACTGAAATTGGCCGTCTAGCTAAAGTAATCGTTGAAAGATACAGAGCTAAGTCACGTTATCACAAGAAGAATGGTCACAGACAACCATTTATGGGTTTGAAGATAGAATCCATTAACTAAACACAGCAAACAGCAGGAAGTAATTAGTAAAAAGGAAAATGCCATGTCTACGACATGGCATTTTGCATTCCCTAATTACTCTCTGCTTACTGCTAACTGCTTTTTAATTCCTGCGTTCAAGTGCACTCTTAAAAGTATCTCTGTCAACATATTCAATCTCAAGACCACTTGAAAGTCCGCGAGCTAAATGGGAAAGTTTTATTTTATCTATACCCACAATTTGCTTAATTATCTTCTCGATATACTCAGTTGTAGTATCCCCATAATCTGTCACTGGAAGGGCAAAAATGACCTCAGATAGCATCCCTGACTCAATGGCGCCATGTATACGACTGGTTAATTCTCGTATGCGTATGAGCTCGGACGGCTTTTCGGTTAGTGGAGGGACAAGACCACCCAATATGAAATATAGACCATTATATGATCCAGTCTTTTCAATAGCATCTAAATCTAATTCTTTTTCGACTATCATTAGCTCCGAATGGTCTCTAGTTTCATTTTCACAAATACTACAAAAAACTTTTGGAGTTTGTGCATTTTTATCACCATAAAATCTATAACATTTTTCACATTGTTTTCCTGTGAATTTTAATTCTTCAAGTGCTTTGATTAATTGTTCTTTATATTGAGAATGTTCACGTAACAAAAAATAAACAAAGCGTTTTGCTTGCTTTGGTCCAATACCTGGAAAGCGCATAAATAATTCGGTGAGTCGATCAGTAGCATTCATGTATTTTGCAGTATAGCAAAATACAAGTTAAAAGTTCATAAAGTCCATAAAGTTGAAAGTTGATACAAAAATACAAAATACCTAGTCATTATGTATTTACTTTAAGAACTTTATAACTTTTAACTTTATAAACTTAAAAGTCTGGAGTATTCACACTTGGCATTGAAAAGTCTCCAAATTCTGATTTTTCAATAGAAACGAAAGAGGTCTTTTTGTCGTCAAAGTAAAGTTCTACCATACCAGTTGGGCCATTACGATGCTTTTCAATCAAAATTTCTACAATATTTTTTTTATCAGTATTCTCTCCATATTTATCTTCACGGTGAATGAACATAACAACGTCCGCATCTTGTTCGATAGATCCAGAATCTCGAAGGTCAGAAAGTCTTGGCTTGCCACCACGAGATTCAACAGCACGAGAAAGCTGTGATAGTGCGATCACAGGAGCATTGAATTCCTTGGCGAGAGCTTTTAAGGAACGAGAAATTTCTGTAACTTGATTTACCATGTTGTCGTAACTTTTTGCAGTACTCATAAGTTGGAGATAGTCCACAATAATTAACCCGATAGGTTTATCAGTATTTAATCTACGCAATGTACTTCGCATATTCAAAATAGAATTCGCAGCTTTATCGTCAACATAAATTGGTGCCTTCATAAGTTCATGCATACCAGTTTGAAGTCTTTGAAATTCTTCATCAAGTGAAAGCTTTGCTGTACGAAGTTTCCAACCATCAACCTGTGATTGAGCAGAGAGCATACGGTCAACTAATTGTTCTTTACTCATTTCCAGTGAAAAGATAGCAACAGGAATGCCATATTTAACGGCAGCGTTACGAGCAAAGTCTAGTGCAAGCGATGTCTTTCCAACGGAAGGGCGAGCCGCTAAAATAATTAAATCTGATGGTTGGAAACCAGATAATTTATTATCCAAATCTTTAAAACCAGAAGGTACACCACGCATACCACCATCTTTTTCTGAAAGTTTTTCAATACGTGCCCAAGTTTCCTCAATCATTTCTTGGAAGGCAATAAGGCGGTCTGATGTACTACCTTTTGTAGTAATTTCATAAATTCTTTTTTCAGATTCTTCGAGAACTGATTCAAGAGAGTCAGTTTCATCATAAGAAATTTCTGCAATATGGTTACTTGCTTCAATTAATCTGCGGAGTAATTCTTTCTTACGAACAATTTGTGCATAATATTTTATATTTGCAGCAGAGCCGACTAATCCTAGTATTTCAGAAAGATAAGGTGCACCACCAACTTGATCGAATTCTTTTCTGGTACGAAGTGAAGCTGACACAGTTAAAATATCTACTGGTTCTTTTCTATTTATTAATTCTTCTATTACTTCATAAATAATTTGATGCTTTGCTGCATAAAAAGAATGAGCAGAAATAATATCAGCAATTTCAAAAAGAGAATCAGATGAAAGTAGAAGCGATCCCAGTAACGCTTTTTCAGATTCTAAATCTTGTGGAGGAATACGCGGACCGCGAAGTGGATCATTTTCTTTATTACGATCATAACCGTCATAACTTTTTCCGTATTTACCTTTATTCTTAAAATTTGAGGAATCTTTATCGAATGTTGCCATGCAGACAATTGTACAGCAGTGATGTGGGCTTGCACAAACTAAAATTTATGTTTATTTAAAGAAAAATGGGGGATTGTGGGGATAAGCGATAGTTTATAGGTTATATAGGTTATAGGTTGCAGAAAATTCAAATGAATAAAGACCAAGAAGTGTCTGGATTTATAAGAAATATTGACAATTTATTACGCAAGAGTAGTATATAAAGTGCTTAACCTCCTTCAGCAAGGGGACTGAAACCAAGCTTCCTGCCTCGCGATAATATCAAGAGGCAGGTTTTTAATTTAAACTAGAGAAGTATTTTTGTTTTTTAAAAAAAGATTGTATACTATTAAAATGCTTATACCCCTTCAGCAAGGGACTCTGGGGGACTTTATCCATCTGTCGACAGTATCGATTGGGTGGATTTTTTTTATCTATATATTGCTTAACTCTTGTCCGTTGTTTGTATCTTTTACCACGAAACCTTGTTTTAATATTTCATCGCGAAGACGGTCAGATTCTGCAAAGTCTTTTGCGAGGCGCGCGCCTGCGCGCGCCTTTAGCAGTTCCTTTACTTCATCACTAGTTTCTATTTCCTCTTTTTCTATTTTTGAAAAATTTAATCCTAAAGTATCTCCCATAAAAACAATAGTTGCATATTTTTCAGAATCATTTACAGAATTATCTTTTATCAAATCCCACATTAAAGCAATACAGGCTGGTGTTCCTAAATCATTATATAGATAATTTAGAAAATTATTCTTATAAGTTTCATTTATTTCTCCATCTTCTTTTTTGTTTTCTTTACACCATTCTATTAATTTATTATAAGCAACAGTTGAAGCATCCAATGATTCGAAAGAAAATGCGATCTCTTTACGATAATGCGTAGTTAAAAGATAATATCTAAAAGCTAATGGATCGTAACCCTTGTCTAATAAAGTTTGTAACCTTAAAAATTCACCACTTGATTTTGCCATTTTTCCACCGGCATCATTTAAGAAATTATTATGCATCCAATAGTTAACATATTTTTCACCATTAGCACATTCACTTTGTGCTATTTCATTTGTATGATGAACGGGTATATGATCGATTCCACCAGTATGAATATCAAAATGATTTCCAAGAATCTTTTTTGACATTGCAGAGCATTCAATAGCCCAACCCGGGAAACCTTCCCCCCAAGGACTTTCCCATTCCATTTGACGTTGTTCGTCTTTTGGGGAGAATTTCCAAAGTGCAAAGTCGGTTATATTTTTCTTTTCTTTGTTTTCTTCTACACGAGCACCACTTCTTAAACCATCAATATCAAGATGTGCAAAATCTGCATATCGTGAAAATTTAGATGTATCAAAATATATTCCATCAGATATTCTATATGTATAGCCATTTTCCTCCAATTTTTTTACAAGATCAATTTGCTCAGGGATGGTCTCGGTTGCTTTTGGAAAATTATATTCTTCACGATTTATATTTAACAAATCTAAAGAGTGGAAATATTCTTTTGTATAAAAATCTGCAATATCCCACACACTTTTTCCTTCACGTTTTGCACCTTTTTCCATTTTATCCTGACCTTCATCTCCATCTGAGACAAGATGTCCTACATCTGTAATATTTATGACATGTTTAACATTATATCCAGAAGATAAAAACATGCGATGTAAAGTATCAGCAAAAATAGCTGAACGTAAATTTCCTAAATGTTGATAATGGTAAACAGTTGGCCCACAAGAATAAATACCTACTTCATTTGGCGTAATTGGTATAAAATTTTCTTCTTGTTTATTTGCTGTATTATATAGCTTAATCATACTGAGAAATTAACTTTAGTTATTCCTTCCATTCTATCATATTTATAGGATATACTAGATAAATATGATTAAAAACTTTTCAAATAAAAATCTATTAAGAATAATTAGTTTATTGTTTTTTCTTGGTATTTTATTTGCTGCTGGAGTATTGGTTGGAGCTTCAGTCGGGACATCTGCTAGTGCAATAACTTTCGGAGAGAGTTTTAAATTAGATAGTCCACTTTTTAGGCAAGTTGTTGGAAGTATTGACGAAAAATTTGTTTTTTGGAAATCTTCTAGCACTCTTCCAACGAGCCAAGAATTAGAATATGGAGTTATAAAAGGATATGTATCAAGTTACAAAGATCCTTATACGGTATTTTTCCCACCCAAAGAAGCTAAAAGCTTTACTGAAAATGTGAAGGGTTCATTTGGTGGTGTAGGTATGAACGTCGGTATGAAAGATGGAAATATTGTGGTTATTGCACCATTAAAAGATAGTCCAGCAATGAAAGCAGGAATATTAGCAGGAGATATTATTACAGCAGTTGAGGGAACTAGTACATTGCAAATGTCATCTGACGAAGCTGTTAACATGATTCGTGGGGAAATCGGGACAGTAGTTAATATTACTGTTTTACACAAGAACGCAAAAGCAGTTTCAAAAATTTCTATAGTTCGTAAAGAAATAAAAATACCAACACTAGATACCGAAAAGAAAAATGGAGTATTTATTATTCATTTGTATAATTTCTCAGCAGAGTCACCAGAACTTTTTAGAAATGCTATAAATGAATTTACTACATCTGGACTTAAATATATGATAGTTGATTTGCGTGGTAACCCAGGAGGGTATTTAGAAGCTGCAGTAAATATGGCAAGTTATTTCTTGAAAGAAGGTCAAGTTATTGTTAGCGAAAAATATGGAAAAAATGAAGATGCAAAAGATCATAGAAGTAGTGGTATTGCTGGTATTCCTGTAAAAACAAAAATTGTAGTTATGGTTGATGGTGGATCGGCTTCAGCAGCAGAAATATTAGCTGGTGCATTAAAGGATCAAGGTGTAGCTAAAATTGTTGGGGAAAAATCTTTTGGAAAAGGATCTGTACAA
>CAILKS010000042.1 GCA_903834855.1 uncultured bacterium
ATTTGTGCCCCCGGAGTATCACGCCTGCGCGTGATACGTCAGGAATCGAATGGCCGCAGCGATGTTTTGCTAGCAAGAAAAACCGCGAGGGGCGGCCGGCGAGAAATTTTTGTGGCGACAAAAATTTACTTGTCGGAGATTCCTGCCAGTCTGTATTGAAACGAGACGAGGTGACCGATTCCTGCCGGTCCGCATCTTAAGAAACTAACCCCTCTTTACTTCTCCCCCAATAGTATTAAAATATAAAAGTAAGCTCACTAACCAACTGGAGGTTTTATGCCGGAGACATGGCAAGAATATCGTGACTCGGAAATAGCTGTTTATGAACGGCCATTGATACACGACTCCTTTCGTTCTGTTAAATCTGACCGAAGAGAAAGAAGGTTAACAAATAAAAACCTGTTAGCTGGACTTTCATCACAAAAAACAGATAACTTCCCAGAACCAGAACCTACTGGGAAAACAAACCCAAGCCACGACTTTTAGTCGCCAAATATTGTCAAACAATGCGCGCCCGACAAGCGCGCATTACCTATTCATACCCAACCGCTCTTTTTAATACATTCGGCCTGCTGGCCTCAGTATTTCAGCGGCTAATATTATTTGTTTATTCTTCATAATTTACCTGTCGCTTCAATCTGTCTTCTAATTTTCTCCCAAGCATTATTTTTGCATCTCCTGTACCACAAACAATAACAGCACCATCCCCTATTTTATAAACAATCATTTCTAAAATTTCATTAATTACTTTTGTGTTTTCTTTTTCAATATCATTTTTTCCAAAAGGAATAACCTCTCCATCAAAAGTTATATAATCATCTTCTATACAAATGTGGTGAGTCATAGGGGTAGTTTATAGTTTTTAGGTTGTAGTTACTAGTGGATACAAATTCAAAAATACCTACTTGGTGAAAAAATATATTGCTACAAAAATAAGAATACCAACTATAAGTAATATCTTATCTGCTTTTTTCAAAATAAATTCTTTTGCTTTAACTCCATATTTGTTTGTGAAGAAAGCGACAAGGAAAAATCTGGCTCCTCGTCCTACAATAGAAGCAGAAACAAAAGTAACTAAGTTAAGAGAAAATAATCCCGCTCCAATTGTAAAGACTTTATAAGGAATTGGAGTAAAGGCAGCAATTAAAATTGAAAGAAAGGCGTGTTGATTAAATTGTGTTCCAACATATGCCAGCTCGGTTTCTAATCCATAAAGTTTTACAAGGGGTGCTCCAATATATGTATAAAAGAAAAGTCCAATACAGTATCCAAATATTCCACCCAAGACCGACCCCACTGTTGAAATACTAGCAATACGAACCCATGAGACTTTTAGACCATGGGAAAGCATTGCAATAATAAGCACGTCCGGTGGAATAAGAAAAAAAGATGACTCTGTAAAAGCAACACCAAACAAATAAAACTCTGCGTGTTTGTGTTTTGCAAATGACTCAGTCCAAAGTACTAATTTTTGTATCATTGTAGTTATCTCAAACGAGTTCCATTAATAAGTGGTTTAGTTGGATTTAATAATGCTAAACCATTTTCATCGCTCCCTGCTAAAATCATTCCTTGTGATTCATGGCCACGTAGCATTCTAGGCGCTAAATTTGTTACGAAAGGAAATTGCTTTCCAATTAAATCTTCAGGCTGTACATATTCACGAATTCCAGAAAGAATCTGTCGATATTTTTCTTCATTTAAATCCACTTCTAATATATATAATTTATCTGCACCCTCTACAGGAACAACTGATATAACTGTCCCCATTTTAATTTCAATTTTTTGAAAATCATCAATTGTAGCATAATTATTTACCACCACGTCTGCTTGTTTGTTTTCTGCTTCATTCATAAATTTTATAGTAGCAAATAATTATAGTAATTAGCAAATGGCAAATAGTAAAAAGGAAATACGGGGCGACCTTCGGTCGCCCCGTATTTGTATTCCCCTAATTGCTCTTTACTTTCTACTTTTTGCTATTCTAAATCTACCAGGATTCCTCCACTGTTGTTTCCTCATCGTCTTCATTTAATTCTTCTTCATCTACAATACTTGGCCCATTAACTTTATCTAAATATCTTTGTAGAACTATCGCGGCAGCCTGATCATCAACTTCATGATCTCCTTCCTTTCCTGGCTGCTTCCTAGCTTCAACTGTTGAATACCATTCTTTTTCAAAGACTACTTTTACATCAATTGCATTTTCTATCTCTAGTGCAAATTTACGAGCCTCTTTTGCTATAGCATTTGGTTTTCCTTTCCCGTCGACACTTTCACCAACCACAACTACACTTATTTTCATTTCTCTGACAAGCTCAATTGTATCTTTCAAAAGAGATTTATCATTTGGAGAAATCATTAAAGGAAAAGCAAGACGACCATCATCGTCTGACTGAGCAAAGCCAACCTTTTTAGATCCATAGTCAATTCCTAAATATTTCATATGGACAGTATACCAAATAAATAGTTGAGAGTTGAGAGGAAAGAGTTTAGAACCTGCCTCGCCGGCAAGGCGAGTAAATACAGAAACAAACGGTCGCTTCGCGACCGTTTGTTTCTTACTCTTCCCTCTTACCTTTATCTTCTCTTAACTATTTCCCTCCCCATCTCCATCCAGGTTTTTCTCCTTTTTTGTAACAAATGAAAATAAGCACACTGACAATAATAGCTATTCTAATAAAGAAAAGATAAGGAATTTGTTTTGAGCTTTTATCTAGCTGTGTAGAATAAAAAATAATCAGAAGAATTGAAGCAATAACAACTAACCACCCTTCCCAAGTGGAAGGTGTCCAACCCCATCCATATCTCTTAGCTCTAAACCAAAGTTTTTTAGTCATAGGGTAAGTATACTCCGTTTTTACAAAAAATTAGCCACCAATAATTGGTGGTTAATTTTTTTAAAAACACTGGCAGATAGGGTGAGATTCGGCTACAAATAAAGTTTTTTCGTCAAAAAACTTTTTCGCAGCCCGCCGCTCGTGGTTTTTCTTGCTAGAAAAACATCACTGTGCCCATTCGAATCTCACTGCAAGCCAAGCAGTTGGCTTTGCTCCTATCCGCTCAACAAAAATGGCCCATCAATTTCTTGATGGACACATTTTTGTACGAGCGGATAGGGTGAGATTCGAACTCACGGTCCGATTACTCAGACTCTTGTTTTCAAGACAAGTGCGTTAGACCAACTCCGCCACCTATCCGTATAATCTTTCGATTGCTATACACTCTAACATATTTTAATCTTTTTTAAAATGACTAAAATGGTGTTCTTCATAATGACAATTCGGACAAATTATTTCTAGATTTTCAATGCTATTATCATCCCTATTTCTATTTTTATGATGAAGTTGTAATACCTCTGGCTTACCATAACTACATCTTTCACATTTTTCTCCCTTTATTTTTAAAATTCTAAGTTTAATAGCTCTTTGTGTAACAACTTTATCTTTTGGTCTATTAACTTTGTAAACTATACCTGCTCTATTTTTATTTGCACAACTCCTGCTACACGTCTTTTTATTGAATCGTGCCAGAATTGCTTTACCACAAACAGTACAAAAATTTTCATTCCTACAAGATATTCCATAGCAAGAAGCGCTACAAAATACTCGGCCTTTTGTTTTTTCTATTTCATAAGGCCTTCTATAAATTGGCTTCTGACAAACAGAACACTTTATGTTCGGCTTTCTTTTATACTGCTCACTCATTAGTCCAGTATACCACTATATTTTCAATTTTTTTATTTTGCACCTAGCCAAAACACTAAAAATACTGTAGTATCTTACTTATCGCTCTTGTAGTTCAATGGATAGAATTCGAGTTTGCGGTACTCGCGATGCAGGTTCGATTCCTGCCAAGGGCACAAATACAAAAATACCAGGTCACTCGTGTTGGTATTTTTGTATTTGTGCCCTTGGCAGGAA
>CAILKS010000043.1 GCA_903834855.1 uncultured bacterium
ATGAAAAAAATATTCAATACTTACTTTTAGCTCAAAAGAAAAAACGAGCAGCGCATGTTGCCGCCATAGTGGCTCTTGTTAAAAATAATAAGTTTGATGGTATAGATATTGATTACGAAGCAAAGCTCGCAGAAACTAAACCATATTTTTCTGCTTTTTTAACTGAGCTTTCAACTGCATTACATAAAGATAAAAAGAAGTTGATCTGTACAATAGAAGCCAGAACTCCACCGGAATCTAAATATGCCACCACTTCAAAAGAAATACTTTCAAAAGTTGATTATGCAAATGATTATAGAATAATTGGAAAAGTTTGTGATCAAGTACGTATTATGGCTTATGACCAAGCCGGGGATGATGCTAAATTAGTTATTCAAAATAAAAATGTAGGAAATGTTTATAAACCAGTTGCAGATATAGAGTGGGTAAAAAAAGTTATAACCATGGCTTTATGGGAAATACCAGCTAAAAAAATTATTTTAGGTGTACCAACTTATGGTTATAAATATGAAATAATTCCTGCTACTTCTACTAGCTCAATACAATATTCTAGAATTGGTTCTATGAATTTTAATTATGTGGATGAATTAGTCAGAAGTTTAAATATTCTACCAGTTCGTAGTAGTGGGGGTGAGCTTAGTTTCACTTACGGAACAACTACTAATATAAATGGTAAAGATTTGGGTAGTTTTAAACAATATTTAGTTTGGTATTCTGATTCAGTAGCAATTTCAGATAAAATAAAAATTGCAAAACTTTATGGTTTAGGTGGAGTTGTTATATTTAAAATAGATGGGGGACAGGATCCAAATATTTGGAACGTGCTTAAATAGTTTCCAGTTCCAAGTTTCCAGTTTCAAGAAAATACAATGGAAATAATTTTGTAAGTTGTTCGTAATCACTGGAAACTTGAAACTAAAAACTGTAAACTATCCTATATGGAATTTAACGTTAAACTAGATCGCTTTGAAGGCCCTTATACAAAACTACTAGATCTAATTTTAGATCGTAAGCTTTCTATTACAGAAATTTCTTTAGTTGCAGTCGCTGATGATTATATAAATTATATAAAATCTTTAGACACAGAAAATCATGCTGATATTTCTCAATTTATTCTTGTAGCTTCTACTTTAATGCTTATGAAGGCAAAGTCTCTTTTGCCTGGTATAGTTTATACAGATGAAGAAGAAAAGCAGGTAAATGCACTAGAACATAAACTTGAAATTTATAGAACTTTAATAAATGCATCTAACCTTGTTCGTAAAATTTATGATAAAAATATTTTATATGAACGTGAAAGAATTAATTACAAAGGTGGAGATATTTTTGTGCCAGATAATAGAGTTACAAAAGAAATGCTTCAGTCTATTATTTTATTAACACTTTCTACTTTTATAATTCCTAAAAAAATTTTAAATGTCTCGGTTGAACAAGTACTCCGTATTGAACTTGTTATTGAAAATTTATTAAAAAGAGTTTCTGATGCTCCAGCAATTACCTTAGAGAGTTTAGCGGGGGCAGCTACAAATTTTGCAGAAAAGAAAAAACTTTTAATTATAAATTTTATTGCATTACTCGAACTTGTCAGAAAGGGAAGTATTTCTGCTACACAAACTACGAATACCGGTGATATATACATAAGCAGTAACAATTAGATAACATGATACAATGAAACAAATATGTTAGAAAAAATAATCACTATTTTATATATATCAGGTGAATCAATGTCAATTAATGGTATTGCTTTACTTTTAAAAGTAGAAGCTAAAGATATTGAAGAATGTTTACCTGCTGTTGAAGATAAAATAAAAGAAACTGGGCTTTTGCTACTTAGAAATAAAGACGATATATCAATAGTTACAAACCCTTCTCAGTCACAATTAGTTGGAGATTTTTGGAAAGAAGAATTAAAAGGGGATTTAACACCCGCAACTCTTCAAGTTATTTCTATAATTGCTTATTTAGGTAATCCAACAAGACAAACTATTTCTTATATTCGTGGGGTTCAATCATCGCAATCAATTCGTACTCTTTCCGTTCGTGGATTAATAAAAAGAGATGCTGAAATTTGTAGTTTAACAACTGAAGCTCTCAAACATTTAGGAATAACAAAAGTCGAAGAATTACCTCAATATGAAAGCATACGCAATGAATTACTAGAAAAGATGAAGGTCTTAGAGAGTTAATTATGATAGATAATTTTAAAAAAGACTTTGCTGTTTTATGGATTATTTATACATTGGCAATACTTTTTTTAATTTTGATATTGGCCTTTGCTGTACCGTTATCTATTAGAAAAATGGGAATTTTTATTCCTACTGAAAAAAAAGAAACAAAAATAAATGGTTATTATGATAAAACTGCTTTCGAAAATCTTTCTTTAGAAGCTAAAGCTTTTATTGTTTATGATGTTTCAACAAAACAAACAATTTTCGGTAAAAATGAAAATACTAAATATCCACTTGCCAGTATTACAAAAATAATGACCGCTTTAACAGCTATGGATATAGCCTCAAGTTCTTCAAAGATAACAATTACAAAAAGTGGTTTAGATGGTGGTTACGACTTAGGACTTAAAAACAACCAAGTATTAACTTTAAAAGAATTACTAAAATATACCCTTGTTTTTTCTTCAAATGATGGAGCTCAACTTATTGCAGATAAATTATTGGGTAGAGTTAATTTCATTGAGAAAATGAATTCATATTCAGCTTCACAGGGTTTTGAAATGAGATTTACTCAACCGGCAGGACTAGATGTTGATGGTAAATTAGGTGGATTGGGGAGTGCCTATGATGTAGCTAAAATGATGTCTCTAGCTAGAACAAAATTAGGAGACATACTGGATGCAACCACAAAGACAAGGCTAAATGTAGACTCTTCGATAGGTGAAGTCACTGGCATTCCTAATACAAATCAACATATTGATGAATTTATTGGTGTAGAAGCCTCAAAAACAGGGTATACGGATAGCGCAGGTGGTAATTTAGTCTTATCAGTGGATGCTTATCTTGGTCATCCTGTAATAATAGTTATTTTAGGGTCAACAAAAGAAGCCAGATTTTCAGATGCTTTCACTTTATATCAAGCGCTTATTAGAAGTATTAGATAGAAAAGAAAGAGATTCACCCTTAAAATCCTTTTAAATATTGATTTTTTGTAAAGTAATTCACTAGCAAAGAATCAACTTGAGCTGTTATACTTAGAAAAATATTATGACAACACTTGATTCACTGAAAATTCTATTACCGGCAGTTATTACTTTTCTTGTAGGAATATCAATTGCTCCAGCTTTTATAAAGTTTTTAACAAAATATAAACTCTGGAAAAAGAAAAATGTTTCTACAACAATAGATGGTAAATTAGCCACAATAACCGCCTCTCTCCATAATGATGAAGGTGCTCCAGTTCCAAGGTTGGGTGGTTTCATAGTTTGGTTTTCTGTACTTATAACGGCTCTAACCCTTTGGGGAATATCTAAAATTTACCCCACAGAGATAACCCTCAAGTTAGACTTCATATCTCGTAATCAAACATGGTTACCACTTATGGCAATGCTCGTTGGTGCATTTGTTGGTGCACTTGATGACTTATTGGTTGTTGAAGCTTTTGGTAGCCGATTAAATTCTTACATTGGTGGTGGGCTTTCTTTTCCAGTAAGATTATTCGCTGTATCATCACTTGGATTATTTGCTGGTTGGTGGTTTTATGCAAAACTTGGAGTAGAAAGTATTTATATTCCTTTCTACGGTCAATTAATCTTAGGTGGTACACTTTTTATTTTATTTTTTATTTTAGTGACATTGGCACTTTTTTCAACTGGAGTAATAGATGGGATAGATGGGTTGTCCGGTGGCGTGATGAGTGCAGTATTTACAGCTTATGGAATGATCGCTTATCTTCATGGACAAATAAACATTGCAACTCTTTGTTTTGTTTTCGTTGGAGCAATTCTTGCCTTTTTGTGGTTTAATATTCCTCCAGCTAAATTTTACCTTTCAGAAACTGGAATGTTGGCACTTTCACTATCTCTTGCTGTCATTGCATTTTTAACCGACGCAGTTATGTATCTTCCAATAATAGCTCTTCCACTTGTGGTCAGTACATTATCAGTTATTTTACAACTTAGCTGGAAAAAATTCTTTAAAAGAAAATTATTTTTAGTCGCTCCACTTCATCATCATTTTCAGGCAAAGGGTTGGCAATCTCAAACAGTAACAATGAGGTATTGGATCGTATCATATATTTGTGCAATGCTTGGAGTTGTTATTGTGTTAATAAGTTAATAATTTATGTTCGACAGAATAGATAAAAAACTTTTCGTTACGATAATAATTATCTTAATTTTTGGATTAATTATTTTTGGATCAGCAGCACTTGGAGTACTCTCATCAAACGAAGCCAAATTTTATTCTGTTATAAAAACACAATTAATATACGCTTTAATAGGAGGAACTATAGCTTTAATTATGGGTGTTTCCATATCTTATAAATTTTATGAAAAATATGCATATATTATTTTTGGTATCGCACTTTTTTTCACATCCCTTGTTTTTGTGCCAGGATTATCTAGATATCATGGAGGAGCGCATAGATGGATAGATATTGGATCTTTCTCACTTCAACCTAGTGAGGCTTTAAAGTTGACTTTTGTTATTGTGGTCGCTGCTTGGTGCACTAAATATAGATCACTTTTTAAAAATTGGAAATATGGATTGATGCCGTATTTGATTGGTGCAGGTTTTGTTTCTTTAATTATGCTTTCACAGCCAGATTTTGGAACATATTTAATTATGATGTCATCCTCATTTGCTGTTTATTTTATCGGTGGTGCAAGAAAAAAACATATATATGTATTGATACTTTTGTGCTTTATTGGTTTTACCTCATTGATTACTGTGAGACCATACATGCTAGAAAGAGTAAAAACATTTTTTAACTCGTCCCATGATATACGTGGTTCATCTTGGCAGCTTAATCAGTCGTTAATAGCAATTGGCTCTGGTGGCCCATTTGGTAGGGGTCTAGGTCAAAGTGTACAAAAATTTAACTATTTACCAGAACCAATAGGGGACTCCATATTTGCTGTTTTGGGTGAGGAATTAGGCTTCTTGGGGGTTATAATTATTGTTATTTTATATGGTATAGTAGTTATACGTGGATATATAATTTCCACTTATGCTGAAAGCCAATTTGGTAGGCTGCTTGCAGTTGGTATTGTTATAATTATAACTTCTCAAGCAATGATAAATATCGGTTCTATGCTTGGCATAATGCCCTTAATGGGGGTACCTATGCCACTTGTCTCTCATGGGGGCACCGCTTTAATGGCAGCATTATTTGAATTAGGTGTGCTTTTAAATATTTCAAAAACTTCAATAATAGTATGAAAATAGTAATAACAGGAGCTGGTGGTGGTCATTTTTATCCGTTGCTTGCGGTTGTTGAACGTATTTATAAAGAAGCTTTTATTCAAAAAATAATTCAGCCAGAAATTTATTTTATTTCAGACCAAGAATATGATGAAAAAGCTTTATTTGAACTTCAAGTAAAATTTGTAAAAGTCCCAGCAGGAAAACTAAGAGTATATCCATCTCTTGCAACTATAACTGATTTATTTAAGACATTATATGGAATGTTTTATGCGATTTTTGTTTTATATAAAATATATCCTGATGTTATTTTTTCTAAAGGTGGATACGCTAGCTTTCCAACACTTTTTGCAGCAAGAATTCTTTCTATTCCAGTTATAGTTCATGAGAGCGATACTGTCCCGGGAAGAACCACAAAGTGGGCCGGTAAATTTGCTACAAGAGTAGCCATTTCATACCCTGAAGCTGCATCTTTTTATCCAAAAGAAAAAATAGCATTAACTGGTCAACCAGTAAGAGAGGCTTTAATGCCACCAGAAAATTACGAACGTATTTATGGTGAAAAAGATAGACCAGTTCTTTTGGTTATTGGTGGATCTCAAGGCAGTCAAGCAATTAATGATGCAATTTTAAAAATGTTACCAGAGCTTCTTAACACTTATGATATTGTTCATCAGGCAGGAAGTGCAAAATTAAATGATGTAAGAGTTTTTACGGATTCAATATTAAGAGAACATCCATATAAAGATAGATATTATGTTGAAGGATTCATTGACGTGGCATTATTTTATCCTAAAGTAGATTTAGCTATAACAAGAGCTGGATCAATGATATTTGAATTAGCCCTTTGGCAACTTCCGATGATTATTATACCGATACCAGAATCAATTAGCCGAGATCAAAGATCAAATGCTTATGCTGCAGCTTCTTTAGGTGTAGCAACCGTTATCGAAGAAAGTAATTTATCTTCTGGTGTTTTGTTAAATGAAATTAAAAAAATATTAGATGATAAAAGTAATTATAAAAGAATGTCATCAAGTTGTAAGACATATGATCTTTCTCGAAATGCAGCTTCGACAATTGCAAAAGAAATAGTACGCATTGGTCTTAGTCATTATAATTAAAATATGCCAAATAATAGTAAAAAAGTAGTAACGCGATTTGCACCATCACCAACAGGCTTTATGCATGTAGGCGGTATTCGTACTGCTCTTTATGCGTGGGCTTGGGCTAGAAAAAATAATGGTATTTTTATTCTTCGTATTGAAGATACAGACAAGGCGAGAGAGGTGGAAGGTTCTATTCCACACATAATAGAGTCCTTAAAATGGCTCGGTATAAACTGGGATGAAGGAATAGATATTGGTGGAAAACACTCACCTTACCTTCAATCAAAACGATTGGATTCATATCAAAAGTATGCACAAATTTTAATAGAAAAAGGATATGCATATCCAGATCCTTTCACAGAGGAAGAAGTCTCCGCTTTTCGAGCACAGGCTGAATTGGAAAAACGTGCATTCCTTTACAGAGATCACAGACCTGATACAACGTTAGTTTGGGACGGTAAAAGTCCTCTTCGCTTTAAAGTTACTGAGATAAAAAGTTATAAATGGACTGATGCCGTAAGAGGGGAATTAACAGCAGGGGAGGAGGCACTGGATGATTTTATTTTAATAAAAAGTGATGGCTATCC
>CAILKS010000044.1 GCA_903834855.1 uncultured bacterium
ATACGAGTTATATCTCCTGGCTCATAAGTAAAATTAGCCACCCTTACAGATGATATTTTTGGGTTTTCTAGAGTTGTATAATAAGGTTCCTGAGTTAATTTAAGTACAAGCTCAGACGGAGGTTCTGCTAAAAGAACATTTTGTTTTATAACAGGAAAACTCCCACTAACCAAAACAATGGTATCTCCTTTTACAGTTTTTATAACTTCTCCATTTTTATAAAAAGCTGTGAAAGTATAAGAAATCTTAACCGGAGAACTGTTTATATTTTTATTCGAAAGCATTCCAACAAAATCATAAACATTACCATAGACTTTAATTGCCCTAGTCCAATCTACTGTAACCATAGAAATATCTGCATTACAACGAAGAGAGCATGTTCCTCCACAATCTATATCTGATTCAAAACCATTTTTCTTTTGATCAAAACAATTAGGCTCTGGAAAAATAATTGTTCTTGTTTCATAAACAAGAAAAGATACGGCCAATATAATAGCTGCCACCGCATAAATAATTTTACGTTTTGTTGCCCAATCCATATAATGCTAGTTTAACATAGAACAGCTATTAGCCTGTAGCTAGTAGCCAGTAAAAAGTTTCAAGTTTCCAGTTTTTAGTTTCCAGAGGATTCAAAATACGGGACGGCCGTAGGCCGTCCCGTATTTTCTTGAAACTTGGAACTGGAAACTTGAAACTAATTTATACAAATGCTTACTGGCTACTGCTTACTATTTACTCCTCACAAAAGAAACTAATGCATACAACGGTTCTCCTGTTGCACCAATTGCTAAATTATCCCCTGTAATACTTTCCATACGTGGAGCAATGTCAATGTGAGCCCAAGAGTATCCATCGACAAAATGCTCCAAAAACATAGCCCCAGTAATAGCACCTCCGTCACGCTTGAATTTATTATGAGTATTTGTCACTCCACCTAAATCCCCTTTTATATCTTCTTTATATTCATCATAAAGTGGCATTGGCCACATTAGATTTTTTGTTTCTTCACCAATAACTTTTAATTCATTTGCTAGTTTATCGCTATTTGAAAATACTGCAGATACTCGTGAGCCAAGAGCAACCACAGCAGCTCCAGTTAAGGTCGCTAAATCTATAACCATCTCAGGATTATATTTCTTTGCATAAGTTAATGCATCTGACAAAACCACACGCCCTTCAGCGTCGGTATTTAAAACCTCAATTGGTTTTCCACTCATACCAACAATCACATCCCCTGGTAAATAACTTTCCCCTGTTACTCTATTTTCAACTGCTGGTATAAGAGCAATTATGTTTTTCTTTATTTTTAATTTAGAAAGCGCAAGAAATGTGTGAATAGCAATTGCCCCTCCTGCCATATCCATATGCATTCCATTCATGTGATCCCCGGGTTTTAAATTACTTCCCCCTGTATCAAAAGTTACACCCTTCCCTATGAAAACCAATGGTTTTTCAGCCTTTTGCTTTTTATTATCATTGCCTTTATATTCCATAATAATAAACTTTGGTTTATTCGGTGAACTTTCTCCAACAGCTAAGACCGCATTCATTTTTAATGATGCCATTTTTTTACTATCTAAAATAGCAACGGCAACATTTGCAATTCCTTTTGCAGATTTTATTGCGTGCTTTGCTAAATCATCCGGTGATAAATGTGAGCCTGGAGTATTTACAAGTTCACGTGCAGAATTTAATTCCTCGGCAATCAAAAGCCCACAAGTAACTGCTTCGACTTCTTTTTTATTATGTGTAATAATATTTAGAATTTGCTTTTTTACATCTTTTTTATATTTTTCAAAATCATAACCGGCGTTTGCAAGTTCATATGCAAATTGTTCAAGAAACTTTTCTTCACTGAATATATTCTTTGAAAGTGATAACCATTCTGCGACATCTACAGAAAAATTTACAGCATCTGTACTTTTTGCTGTACGAGCGATTTTACGAATTATAAGTGGCAAAGTAAATTTTGTCAGAATATCTTTAATACCAATAATAATTGTCGGGGTACTACCAGATAAATTAATTTGGATTGTATCTGTACTTCGAGTAAAAGAAATGTGAACGGCCCCCTTTGTCTGTTTTGTTATCGTGGTTATTTGCATATAATGATACTACTATAAAGGCAGGTAAGAGTCGAGAGGAAAGAGTTTAGAGTAAATACAAAACAAAAACACCCTAAACGGGTGTTTTTGTTTTAAAAGCTACAAGCTAATAGCTACAAGCTACAAGCTGTTCATTCAAGTTCTTTGTTCTCCCGACAAGCTACTTTCCCGACAATGTCAGTATCATCGCTGCTGTTGGGCTTAACTTCTCTGTTCGAAATGGGAAGAGGTGTGACCCCAAAGCCAAATCAGGAGAACAAAAAGCTCGAAAGCTTTCAAATTATATATGGTAGGGATGGTGGGAATCGAACCTCACGCCTGCCAGCTTTGGGAGCTGGTGCCTTTTCCACTTGGCTACACCCCTATCATATATAATTTATTTTTTGTAATTCTCTTTCGAAGATTACGACATGAAAGAACATTTCACGTCGTGTGTGGAGGGAATACTTTAAGCGATGAATAAATCCATATCAAATCATACAACCTCCACACACGACATGAAAGAAACAACACAGTTTCCTCATAAAGCTTGCGCTTAGTGAGGACACGATTATTTGTGATAATCATGTTTCCTAATAGGATTCGGGTAATTAGTAAGCCTTGACTGAACACATTACTGTGCGTACATCTAGCTCCTATCAACGTAATAATCTCTTACGACCCTTCAACGAATACTCATCTTGAAGTTGGCTTCGTTCTTAGATGCTTTCAGAACTTATCCATTCCCGACATAGCTACTGGGCGATCCGGCTGGCGCCAGAGCCCATACACCAGAGGTCAGTTCACTCCGGTCCTCTCGTACTAGGAGCAAATCTTCTCAATATTCGAACGGCTGCAGAAGATAGGAAACCAACCTGTCTCACGACGGTTTGAACCCAGCTCACGTATCTTTTTAAATGGCGAACAGCCATACCCTTGGTAGCTTCTCCACCACCAGGATAAGATGAGCCGACATCGCTGTCGTATTTGTCTCGCATTACTGCGAGGATCGGACTATATCTTCATCCACTCGATCAAGAGTGGAGCTTGCGTATTAGCTATGAGCTCTTCTTACTACTCATAACTTCGTCGCGTGCATAGCACGCAAGTCAAAAGTTGAAAGTCTATAAAGTTGAAAGTAGATGCAAATGCATTCACTTTTGACTTTATGGATTTTATGGACTTTTTACTAGTTTAGGTTTTACCTAAACGACAAGTCTCTACAGGGTTATACATGTAATTACACTGTTAAGTGTACAGCTCTCTAAAAAAATTAGAGTGATCGCTTTCTTACTTGCAAACTTCCCACGGTATTGCCCAAATGTTGTTCAGGTATTTGGGTTTCACCGTTATAAGCAAGGATTTCTTTTGTACATATTATTTATTTGACGATTGTACATACACTAGATTTTTCAAATATTTGAATGAAGTTCGAGGAAAAACATATATTTTAGAAGAAGGCGTACACGAAGTACGACGACTGAAAAAATATTTGTTTTGACAAAGAAATTCGTCAAATATTTATAAATCTAATTTGTTGCTATAGGATTACTCCTAACGCACCCCGATTTAGTTAAGGTGCCGAACTGTGCCGTCGATATGAACTCTTGGGCACAACTAGCCTGTTATCCCCGTGGTAGCTTCTATCCGTTAATCTGCACCGGCGTCTAAAGCCAAGTGTAGGTTCACTAGGACCCACTTTCGTGTCTGCTCGACATGCCCGTCTTACAGTCAAGCCATCTTATGCCCTTACGCTATCGGCACGGTTTCCATTCGCGCCTAGATGACCTTAATATACTCCTCCGTTACCTTTTAGGAGGAAACCGCCCCAGTTAAACTCCCCACCAGATACTGTCTGCGAACGTTTTTTCCGTTCACGTTAGAGTATGCCCAATTACAGATGACTATTTCACTGTCGAGTAGAGTACAGCCGAAACCATACACATCAAACCTCTCGTCACTATTCTACGCAGTAATTGAACATACTCAATATCAAGCTAGAGTAAAGCTCACGGGGTCTTTTCGTCTATCTGCAGCTAGGGGGCATCTTCACCCCCACTGTATTTTCACCGAGCTACTCCCTGAGACAGTTCCCCAGTCGTTACGCCATTCGTGCACGTCTGAACTTACCAGACAAGGAATTTCGCTCTTCTATTCCTCAAGAAGGACTCTATCTTCACCTTCAACTAAATGTTCAGGTGTGTGGCGTTGGTCTCTCGCTAACCACTTCGGACTCTATAAATATTTCTATTTATGAGGTAGCTTTTAGTAGGCGTATGATTAGATTGTTTACAAAAACCAGTATAACCGTCCTAGTCCTACTGACTACATTAGCTGCAGTCAGTACCTTAGGACCGTTATAGTTACGGCCGACATTGACGGGGGCTTATATCATTCAGCGCTTACGCACCGCCGATATTTGACCTTCCCGCATTGGTCAGGCGTCACCTCCTATACATCCACTTACGTGTTCGCAGGAAGCTGTGTTTTTGGTAAACAGTCGCTAGAGAAACTTTCGCTGCGGCCCCCATCACTTTATTTTCAAAGTAATGAAGTCGTAGAGAATTAATTTCTATCACACTATTTCACACGTACATTACATACGTTTTTGTAATTACAGTAGCTCTACTGTAATTACGGTTTGTCTCAATATTTTATCTAATTCTCTAGTCATCCATATTTATTTTTTAAATTAAGAAAATTGATTTAGTTACGAGGAGCATAGAATTTTTCTAGGGAAAACGTAGATGAACTACGTTGACCGACGAAAAATTCGTAGCGACAAAGTAAATGAATTAATTTTGTTAATTTTGAAAACAAAGTGATGGGGGCAGGCCTTATCGCTAACTTACGGCCGCTTTTTTGCCTAGTTCCTTAGGGAGATATCACTCGTTCGCCTTAGTCTACTCGACTCGAATACCTGTGTCGGTTTGCGGTACGGATTAATAGTAACTTAAAGCATCTATGTGTACCTTATAAATAAGACACACATAGACGTTCTGTATTCACAGAATGTAGAGACTTTTCTAGGAAGCGTGCTTTATAAAGTTGAATCAGGTTGCCCATCATCTTCATACGGTGCTTGGAGGCGGTATTAAAACCAGAGGCGTGGATTTCCCTGCGCCTCACCCTTACACAATAAACGACAATCCAATTAGTCGCTCTATATACTACCCTCCGTCATCCCATCACATTACTACCAAGCTAATGAATATTAACATTATGTCCATCGGATCCGGCGTTTGCCATCTCCTTAGGCCCGGCTAACCCTCCTCTGACAATCATTGAAGAGGAAACCTTATTCTTTCGGCGGGAGGGGATCTCACCCTCCTTGCGGTTACTTGTGCCAACATTCGTACTTCCATACGCTCCACTATGGGTCACCCCTTTAGCTTCAACGCAGAATGGAACACTCTCCTACCGCTTATGAATTTCATAGAGAACCCAAGAGAAATTAATTCTCTTGGAACAGTTCAATAATACCAATGTATTATTTCTGTTGTTGTACAGA
This sequence comes from uncultured bacterium, assembly GCA_903834855.1. Taxonomy (GTDB): domain Bacteria; phylum Patescibacteriota; class Minisyncoccia; order Phycocordibacterales; family UBA5272; genus UBA11704. Next base: position 5,596 of record CAILKS010000044.1, read on the forward strand.
GGGGGGGCTGTCACGCCACACAATCAGAATGTTGTGCGTGGCGTAAGCCGAGGGATAAACGAGTAAGCACGTTACGTTTCCAACCGAGGGGAGTCCTTCGACTTCTCAGTTTTGTTTCGCATTGCTAGGCAGTTGCGCACTTGCAATTACACACTTGCCTTTTTTCCTCGCGGCACCCTACCCAATAAAGGGCTGATCGTGCACATTGCGTGACCAATCCCCCCTCCGACAACACTGTTGAGAACACTTAAGTTCTCTATGAAATTCACAAGCCCTCAGTTTCGGTGATATGTTTAAGCCCCGATCATTTGCGGCGCAGAGTCTCTCGATGGGTGAGCTGTTACGCTTTCTTTCAATGATGGCTGCTTCTAAGCCAACATCCTCATTGTCAATGAAACTCCACCTCCTCGCTTGCACTTAACATATACTTAGGGACCTTAACTTGAGATCTGGGCTGTTTCCCTTTTGACCGACGGAGCTTCGCCCCCGTAGTCTTACTGCCGTATTTTTAACCTCTGGTATTCGGAGTTTGATAGGTTTTTCCGTATTTCTACTAGTAAAAACCTTCCAGTGCTCTACCCCCAGAGGGAACACACGACGCTAGTCCAAAAACTATTTCGGAGAGAACCAGCTATTACCAAGTTCGATTAGCTTTTCACTCCTTACCACAAGTCATCCAAAGGAGTCGTACAACCTACTGGTTCGGGCCTCCATACATCTTTCGATATACTTCACCCTGCTCATGGTAAGCTCACCTGGCTTCGGGTCTGTAAGCTACTACATTTAGTTCGCGCTATTAACACTTGCTTTCGCTTTGGCTCCACCACTTTATGCGGCTTAGCCTGCAGTAGCCTACAACTCGTTGGCTCATTCTTCAATAGGCACGCAGTCGAGGTTGCAAGCAACCTCTTCTACTCTTTGTAAACATACGGTTTCAGTTCTATTTCACTCCCCTTCCGGGGTTCTTTTCACCTTTCCCTCGCGGTACTAGTTCACTATCGGTCTCTTGCAATATTTAGCCTTACCGGTTAGTTCCGGCTGATTCATCCGAGCTATTCGTGTCTCGAATTACTCAAGATCAAAAACAAAAGAGACATAATTATTTCGACTACGAGGCTATCACTCTCTATGGCGTTGCTTTCCAACAACTTATTCTATAATTATATTTTGTAACTCTTCTAGTAAACTACGTTTTTGTCTTACTACCCCAGTACATCACGCTGCGCGCGATGTACAAGTTTGTAAAGTTGAAAGTTCATAAAGTTGAAAGTAGATGCAATTGCATTCACTTTTGACTTTATAAACTTTATAAACTTTTGACTTGTACATCACATTCAATGTGATGTACTGGTTTGGGCTGTTCCGTTTTCGCTCGCCGCTACTTGCGGAATTCTTATTTAGTTTCTTTTCCTCCAGGTACTGAGATGTTTCACTTCCCTGGGTGTGCTTCCGCGGAATGCTCCGTCGGACCATACAACATTACTCGTATGAGGTTTCCCCATTCAGAAATTTCCGGATCGTAGGTTATAAGGCACCTCCCCGAAACGTATCGCCGCCTGATCACGTCTTTCATCGCTTGCAAGAGCCAAGGCATCCACCGTATGCTCTTATGTTCCTATTAGGAAACATAACTACCACATAACTCCGGACCGCTCCATTGTTATGTGTGTGTTGTTTGCTTTGTAATTTATTTCTCTCTCAAAAAATATTTCACAAAGTCTTTCATGTTTTTTCCGTGTCACCATTCCGCAAGACCCCAGTGAATAAATTCTACTGGATAACAGTATTGTTGGTGCGTTAGGTGCACGGGATTTAATTGTCAAATTGCTATCGTTCTGTAATTTTAGAAAACAAAATCCGCCTTATCGGCGGCCTGTAACAAACGTCACAAGTCTCCGAGATTTAGTTGGTTTTTGTGTTCATTTTTATCATTCAATCAGTGCTAGCAATCTTACCAAAATATATATAGAAAGTCAAGCGGAAAAAGAGATTGCAGAAAACAGATTACAGATATCAGAAAAAACCTAGAAAAATGTATAAAAATGGAATTAAAAAAGCCCCCTACTTTGAATTTTCGGGGGCTTTTCGCTGACGCCTTTCGGCAGTCAGCCTTTTTGCTGTGGCTTGGCTTTCGCCTTGGAAGCTGCGACACGCCTGGCTTCTTCAGCCTGCTTGGCCTTGGCGGCAGCCAGCTTTGCTTCGGTCTGCTTGGCCTTGGCAATGGCGCGGTTAGCGTTGGTCTTGCGTTCACTGTTCATCAAAGCGACTTCCTGTGTACAGACTGCACGGTATTCACCGGGTGCACTGGACGGGAAATTTTTGATGGCAGAGGTTGCATTGAAGCCGGCCGGCAAAATGTTGCAGTTTGCTGTGGCAGAAAATCCGCCTTGGCGTGCTGTGTCCACCGCAAGCTTCTTCAGTTCAGCTTTGGCTGCAGCCAGTTTGGCATCAGCCTTATTGGCTTCAGCTGTGGTTGCCTGCGATGTCGCGGTTGCGACAGCCTGTTTCAACTGGGTTGAGGTGAATTTTTCTTCACCATCGCCGCAGGCCGCGAGCAATGAAAACAGAGTAGCGGCGATAACAATGTACAAATTCTTCATGTCGTCTCCTTCTAAAAGAATACGATATACCTCAACCTTAAAGCACGACAACCGTACTCCATAAGCTGAGATAAATACCGTCGACTCTCTTAGTATAGCACATACTATGCAAATGTCAATAGGTACAAAAGGAAGAAAAAAAGCACCCTGCAGGATGCTTTTTCTCTTTTATTATGTTGTATTTCTACAACCTACAACCTTTAACCTAAAACCTGTCTTTCTTATTTCATCTTCTCAATAGCTCTTGCTGCTGCGTCTCTCCCTCCTAGACCAAATGCTAGTCCTAGAGCAAGTGAAAGTGCAAATACTACTCCAGTGAAAAGTACTTCTACTAGTCCCTGAGCAATACGTAGCTGAGTTAAAGCTGGGAAAACTCCACCGACAATAATGATTGCCCACTTAGAAACTTGTGCTGCAAAATTACCTCTCATACCAACACCCTGTGCTGAATGGCTAACTAATTTTGAAACAAAATCTCCAAGTAATGCTGCGATAATAAGTGCAATTGCTGCAACGAGAACATTTGGAATATAAACCAAAATGTCACGAAGTAATTGAGTGATCTGTGTAAGACCCAAAATTTCAGCTGATGCAACCGCAAAAGCTACAATCAATCCCCACTTAATAATCCCACCAATAAATCCCGCAACAGAAATTTTCACCCCTGTTTTGTCACTTAATGTGTTTAGCCCAGCCCTGTTAAGAGCACTGTCTAATCTAAGAACATTGATAACATGTGTTACGGTACGACCAAGAATCGTTCCTGCTACCCAACCTAAAACAAAGATGATCACCGCGAATATAACATTTGGTAAAAAGTTAATAAGCGTTAGACTTGTGTCTATAATTGATCGTCCTATGATGTCTGATATGTTTACCATAAAGAATTCTAAATAAATTATAAAGTGTGTATATATACACCTTTATATTTCGACATATAAAGGTAACTTAAGTATATCCTCTTTTTAAATAAAAAATTCTATATTATCCACTTTTTTGAAAAATTAGAACCTAAATTATGAATTAAGTTTTTGACTTAATTTATCAATAACAGCCTCATGCGGTTGGTCAACAATGTCTCTGACAAATCTGTCATACATCTTATAACGATATTCATACTCTTCCATATCCATAATTGAATATACAACGTCTCTTCCAAGTTCTGCAGAAAGTGCCTCAAAAAGCTTTTCAGCTTTTGGTCTTTTAATAGCTTCACCAACAATTAAAACATCAACTCGTGATTTTTCACTACCGATGAAAACTCCAGATACAATAAATAATTTAACACGACCAATAATTTTAAAACGATTTGCTAATTCTCTTTTATCTAATAACTGAAAATCAAAAAGGAGGTCTTTGAGGGCTTGGTTGTGTGGAAAGTCTATGTTTAGTTTAAAGCCAATAACTTCTTTTACTTTTGAAGTTGCCTTCTTCCCTGTTCCTGAAGTTGTGACCGTACGAGTTCTTTTCTTTTCAATAAATCCAATTGAAGATAAAGCAGTTAATTCTTTACGGGCGATAGCACTTCTCGATTTTGTTTTTTCAGCAACGTCGTGCAAAGACACTACAATATCTTCATGATGAAGAAAGAAGCGCATAATTTTCACTCTTTCAGCTCCGCCTAGCAATCGTGTCAGTAATTCCATAATATGTTCAGTTTATCAGAAAAGAGAGTGACTGCAACACTTGTGGAGTAAGGAAATATGTGCCGAAATACAAAGAGCGGCCACGAAGTGGCCGCTCTTTGTATTATTAGAAACTAAACTGCAAATAAGATTACTTAAGATCAACCCTTAAGCACCAGCCGTCGGAGCATTAGCTCCTCCATGAGAACCCACGGTTCTCATCGTTTGCAAGCTCACTACTCTCCTCCACGGGAAACTAGAATTCTTCCAATCAAAAATATTTTTCTGCTGAAAAATTTTTCGACCCTGCCTCAAGCCGTCGCTTTCCGGCCTTGCGAAGTGAGATTTACTCACTTCTCACCCCTTCCAAAGCAGGCGCGAAAGTATTAAAACACAAATAAAAAATCCGCTATTAAGCGGATTTTTTATTTGTGTTACTTTAAATCAACCTTCGCAACTGCTTCTTCCAGTGTTCGCAAGGGGGCAAGCATTCGATTGGTAGACAAGATAATGCCACTTGCGCCAAGCAGTGCGAGAAACGTCAGCATTGAGAGAATCCATGTGGCACGACTTCCATCCTGCTCGGCTTCTCGCCCAAGC
>CAILKS010000045.1 GCA_903834855.1 uncultured bacterium
GTTGGAACTGTCACCATGACTGTGACGATTTGTTCATTATTGTTGAGATCCTGGCCGAAAGAAGATGGAACTTAAACAAGCCAGGGGCCCTACTCATCAGCATCTTTCTTTTGTTAGATTTTTTTTACTCAGGCTTTTTGGTGGACTTGGCCAGGCTGAAGTGTTCACCCTCATTGGCAGAGGTTGTAACTTTTGAAAGTTCCTCTTTAAAAAGTTCATCACCGGATCTGGGTTCTAAAAATAATACATCATATATAATCGCCTTTATTCCATAACTATCTAATTTTTTTGTTAGCTCTGCAAAAATACTTCTATCCCATGGCCATGCACCAAGGGCTTGCAAACTATTATCATCAACACCAATAACAATAGCTTCTGATCTATTTTCTGTTGTCCTTATACCATCAAAAAATTGTTGCGTATAATACTCTCCTCGTGTAGAAATCGCTAAAAGTAATAATGCTATGCCTAGTAAAAACAAACCAACTACTTCATATATATATTTTTTTACGAAACTAAAAATTCTATCCATATCAATTTATATATCTCAATTAAAATGGATATTCATCATCAAAACGAGCCTGTAATCTTGCTTTAACTACATTATCTTTTTTCACACAATATTCATCTATTGCCTGTGCAAAAGAAAGTAAACTAGGTTTTTCAAATGGGTAGCCTTTTGACTCAGCAAATGAAGTCACAATTCTTACCCTCTCCGCTCCTTTTGCATTAACAGAACATATAACATCATCAGTATCATCTATGTAAAAATATTTCATAAATAAAGGTTCAAAAAGATTAAAAAATTCTTCTTCTGACATTTTATTTACAATAACAGTTGATACTACGGGTTTTGGCGTTGCTGTTATATCTGTTGTTTTTATTATTGTATCTGTTTTAGTCGTATCTGTTTTAATTACTTCATCTTTCTTTTCTGGGGTAACTTCTTTTACTTCTTCTTTGATTATTGAATCTGTGGCTGTAGTTTTTTCAATATTTTGAGGTGTCTCACTTTCAGTATCATTAAACAGAACACGCTTCAATTCTGTTCTAAAATCTTTTTCTTGAGAAGTTTCTTTTTTAAGATTATCTAAAATATCATCGTCTTTCTTCTGTTCATCAACCCAATTACGCATTTCTGTATCATTTACTGTATCAGCCATACTCATTCTACTTGGTTGTTCTGGTGAAATTTTTACATCTGTTTCTACAATAACAGTTTTTCCTGTTCCTAATATTATTACTTCTTCTGTTTTTGGAGTCCCTCCAATCGTTTTTGAAACAGTAGATACCTCGACCTTGTTTTCTGTTACCGCTACTTTTGTTTTCTTACTTATTCTGTCATATCTCACTGCAAATTTTGTACCACGAACAGAAGCTAATGTTCCAGCTGTTTGAACTTGATATGATGATCCAGAAAGTAGCTTCTCAACACGGTGATATGTGGCACCAAAACTTTGATAAATAGATGTATTCTTTTCGGAAAAATTAACCGTAATTTCGGTATTATTATCAAGAGAAATACTAGAATTATCTGGCAACAAAACTGACGCCTTACCATTATCGGTATGAACTATTGATTGATTAGGAATAATCGTTGGTGAAGTGGTAGCTTTTTCAAAAATTCCACCTTCTTTTATTTTAAAAGATACATCTCCACTTAATGGATAGAGTAAAATTAATTTCTCCGTTTTATCAACTAAAAGATTTTGTATATCTGACTTTTTAGAAACTTTAGTGGATTGATAATACCAAACAAATATAGATAAAACAGCAACTAATAAAATAACGATTGGAATAATTCTTTTCATATAGAATACAGTATATTCCTTATATCTAGAAATGAAAGAAATATTAAAATCCCCGATTTTGTTCGGGGATTTTAATTTGAAAAACCAAACAACTAATTACATAGCTAAAGGAGTTTCAGTTGAAGTAACAACAGGTGCCTCTTCTGTGACAACCACATCTGCAACAGTTTCTGTTGATGTTTCTGCTACTATTTCTGGTACTGATTCTATAGCCACTTCTGGAACAGCAACAGTATCGTTTGCTATAACTTCTACATTTTCAACTACTGGAAATGTTGGCACGTTTGTTGTATCTTCTGACATATATTTTATTTAATTAGGAACCATTAAGCACGCATGATACCTTTTAATGAAATATATAGCAAAGAAAAATATTTCTAAATCTAATTTAATTCTCTCGTACCAGATTTTGCGATCATACCAGAAAGCGGGAATGAGCAAGCAAAAATTGTATGTTCTCCTTCTTTGGAAGTAAACCAAATTTTTCCACCTGAATTATCTACAATTTGTTTTACAATATAAAGTCCAAGTCCATTACCATCAACATCTTGTCCTTGCGCATTACTTGCTCTAAACATCTTCTCAAATATTTTTGATTGATCAGACTCTGGTATTGCTTCTCCATTATTTTCAACACTAAAGAAAATATCTTTATCATCTGATTTAATGGCAACTTTTATCTCACCATTATCTTGCGTATATTTAATAGAGTTAGAAATAAAATTTTGGAAGATAATACGAAGTAATTTTGTATCAACAGGAACAACTGGTAAATTATCATCAAATTCTTTGATTAATTTATGACCTTTATCTTTAATACGTCCTTCCATCTCCTTGAGAACTTCTTCACAAAGAGGCACAAAATTAGTTGGTGTGGGTTCAATAATAAACACACCAGTTTCAATACGAGAAACATTTAAGAGAGCATTGATAAGCTCATTCATACGAAGATTCATAATATAAGAATCATTTAAAACTTCTTTTTGTTTATCTGTAATAGCACCATAATCTCCATCCAAAAGCATTTCTAAATTCCATCTAATTGCACCCACTGGGGTTTTTAGTTGATGTGAAGCAAGAGAAACGAATTCTGTTTTCTCCTTATCTATTTCTTTTGCTTTTGTTACATCATTTTCAATAGCTACGAAAAAGATAACTTCTCCATTATCATCCAATACTGGAGATATTCTAATACTTGCAATATAGTATTCTCCATTCTTCCTTCTATTTTTTATTTCCCTTATAAAGACTTTCTTTTGAGTTTTTATTATATCCCATAGTTCTTTATAATACTCAATCGGCATAGGAATTTTCCATAAAACTCCAGCTTTTTTTCCTAAATACTCTTCTACTGTATATCCAGTAATTCTTTCAACTGACTTATTACCATAAATAACAATTCCTTCATGGTCTGTAATAACAATTTGATCAGATGCACTATCTACAGCAAGCTTAAATTTTTCTAAATCATTTGCCAATTCTTCACTTTTATCTTTTTCTTTTTCTACATCTTCAAGAATGTTCATTATTGCCCCTTTTTGTTCTTCTAAGTCTTTTGTTTTTATTTCAAGTTCTTTAGTTTGTTCTTCAATTTTCTCTTCAATTTCAGATTTAGACTTCTTTATTTCCAAAGACATCGCATTAAAAGCACTGGAGAGCTCTTCTATTTCATCATCAGTATCTATTTTTGTTTCATAATCATAGTCACCTTGCTCTATTTTTTTGGCCGCTTTCTTTAAAAGATTGAGTGGTATTGTAATTCTCTTAGAAGTCACTAATCCGACCAATAAAAATACAATAACCGCTACAAAAAAGACCATAGAGAATGTAATTATTAAAGGACCAACAAAAGAAAAAACATCTGTTTTATCGACTTTTGTAATAAGACACCAACCAGTCTCAGGAATATAATAATGTGTAGCTAAAACATCTATATTTCTATAATCTTTTGCCTCTACAACTTGTAGACCAAAAGTTTCTAAAAAACCACTATATCCGTTTTTGATAATATATTTTACCTCTTCACTATCAAAACAATCATGAGCATTTTGTGTATCAATCTTCTTTTTCAAAACAAACTTCTCACCGAGAAAACGTGTCGGCGTAATGAGAATTTTATCTTTGTTTATCAAAAAGTTCTCCTCAGTTTCACCTAAACCATTTTCGCTCTTTACTATAGAAAAGAAATTACTTGGAAGATACCTTAATACTGAAATTCCAAGAACACTTCCATCATCGTCTTTCACTGGCGAAGAAATAGTATAAGTAAGTTTATTTAAAGTAGTAGAAAAATAAACATCCTTAAAAAAAACCCCATCCTTAGCCTCTAAAAAATAAGGGTCCCCGCTTTTATCTATTCCTTCTTGAGTTTTGTCTGATGAAGCAATAATTTTACCTTTAGTATCTAAAATAAAAGCTTCGTTAATGTGCGGATCTGCTTCTATAGTTCTAATTAGACGTTTATCTATTTTTGTTTTTATAACAGAGTATTGCTTACTGGTGGTGGCTTCTTTTAATAAATCTCTATACACAGATGCTGCTGCCAAAATAACAGAAGTTGTTTCTTCATCTTGAATAAAAGTTCTGATATGTTCAGCTCTGGCTCTACCACTTGATGATATAAAAGATTCTGCATTTCTTTTCGCTAAATTAGAAGAGTAGTTGCCGGAAATCAGTCCCACTATAAGCAATATAAAAATAAAAACTAGTATGAAACCAAGATTTATTTTTGTTATAATTTTCATTTGATTTAAAATTTACTTATACATTCCCCAATAACTGTATACCCCATCTTCCTCAGATTCAATTCTAAGATTTAAAACTGATATAATATTTTCCAATTCTTTTATAAAAATACTTAGATCTTTTTCTATATTAGAAATTTCTGTATATTTTTCAAGAAAAGCTGTGACGACGACACCAATTTCTTTCATTTGATTTATAAAATCTTCAGTTTTCAAAGTGTCGATCCCTTTACTTTTCATAGCATCAATAAGTTTTGGATAAAAAATACCATTTTCCAAATTTAAATGTTCTTTTAAGTCTAAAGAAAATTGCTTCAAATAAGCGTTGATTTCATTAGCTTTGATTTCCTCATTTTTTGATAAAACTAAAGCTATACCAATATCTTTTTGTAGATTTCTATGTTGCTGCACCATTCTTTCTATAATATTATCTAAGTTTTCCATACTTTAATTATTATTTTCTTTATCCTTTAGCTCCATTATTTCCTTTTTCAGTTTTATCATTTCAAGCTCCCTACCAACCATCAATTTATTTGAACGTTCTGCTTCAGCTAAAGACTTACTCACTTCTTCAGCTAATTTTTTGGCTTTTTCTATTGACTTCTTTTCCTCTGTATTATCACGAACAACTGCCCACAAATAAATATCATCATCTATTTCAAATTTTGTAAGTGACACATTTGCAAAGAAATCTGGTCCATTTAATTTTTTATGAGTCCATTCAAAAGAATTACTACCTTTTTCTAATGCTATATCAATCATCTCTTTTGCTTTTTCAAAAGATGGTTTTCCATCTGACTGAAATTCTGGAGATACATCTCCAGGGGTAACAATTTTTAACTCATCAACATCTTTTAAACCAAACATTTTAAATGAGGCCGTATTACCTTCAGAAAATTTCCAATCAGGTGGATAAAGAGTCATAATAGCCTCATTAGAATGCTCAAAAAAGAATTTATACTTTTTTTCAGTCTCTTTATCTTTTTTTATCTCTTTATCAAAATGTTTAAAAGCAAAGAAATATAAAATTGGAGAAACTATTAATGCAAGTAAAATAGCATCAAACGAACTTTCAATAAAATGCGACTTATTATCTAAAACTTCTTCAAGAAAAGACATTATTATAAATTCTGAAAAGAAAATACATAAAACAATTACACTAAAGACTTTTACTAAATTATTTCTTAAAAAAGAA
>CAILKS010000046.1 GCA_903834855.1 uncultured bacterium
CCTGGCAATGTCCAAGGTGTTGTCGTCCACGCTAAAACAAAAGTATTTACTTCATCTACTAATTCAAACTTTGCTGTAACTGAAAGATCTGTAACATCATGATATTCAAGACCAACCTCTGACTGAGCAAGAGGGGTCTCACACCTTGGGCAAATATGCATCATTTTATTCCCTTCATAAGCCAGACCTTTTTCATACAAAGTTTTCCAAGCCCACCAAATACTTTCTGTATATGTTGCATCCATCGTTTTGTATGGTCTATCCATATCAGCCCATCTACCAAGTCTTGGAATTACTTTTCTCCATTCTTCTTCATATTGAAGAACACTATCATTTGCATCTTTGTTAAACTTACCAATACCAAAATCTTCAATATCTTTTTTACTTTTTAGCCCAAGTTTTTTCTCAATTAAATTTTCAATTGGAAGGCCGTGGCAGTCCCATCCCCAAACACGGCGAACACTTTTCCCATTCATTGTTTGGTAACGTGGAACAGCATCTTTGATTGTCCCCGCCAAAATATGCCCATAGTGAGGAAGTCCAGTTGCAAATGGTGGACCGTCATAAAAAGAGAAGTCCCCTTTTGCTTTTTCACTCGCAGGGGTTTCCATTGATTTCTCAAAGATTTTATTTTCAAGCCAGAAATTTAAAACCTCTTCTTCTTTTTCTGATATTGTTTTTGGGGTTGGATTGTTGTTCATAATGTTTTTATTAAATTAAAAAAATCGCCATTGAAAAGCAACTTTTAACAGATGCTTTTCAAGGACGATTTTTAGTTCGTGGTACCACCTTGATTCAGGACATTTCTATCCTCTCATTAAATGGGTTCTAATTTCCTTGCGGATTTCTTCCCGTGCTCTGGGGTGATTAGTCCCGTCGAAGCTATGTCTTTATACTACAACAAAATTGGATTGGAGTAAACGTAAATTAAACCCTCACAGTAACTGGATCTTCTCCAAAATTATTTGGTCCGACTGTGCCTTTCTTTAGACTAAAAATAGCGACTGACAAAAAAAGTACCAACGAATTTACAAAACCAGATATAAGAACACCGGCGACTATACCTAAAATAATTGGTATTAAGATATAAAACCCATTTAAATTATAGTCATGGAGACGTTTTATGGATAAAACAATAAATAATATAAGCCAAAAATAATAAAAGTAATGTACAAATTGAAATAAAACATTAATTATTTCAACTTGGAATTTACTATATAAAATATTTTGAAACACACCAATTAACATAATTAAAACATACGGCACTGCTAAAAATACAAAATATTCTAACCTTCCTATTCTCTTAGAGAAAAATGATTGATTCATAAGATGATAATTATTGATAAGTAATACTTAATTATAAGTATACCTTTGCAAATTTATTTACCATAGGATCTACCCCACTACACTAAAGCTGTTCGGGGTGATTTTTTGGCTGTGGACGAAAATTTACCCAGCCACGCACCGCATGGCTGGGTGATTTCTCGCTCTTGGGAACTGGCGAGAAATCACATTCTCTCTGGGGCTTTGATTCCTAATGTGTGCAAACCGTGAGCTAAAATCTTTTGTGTAGCAGTTGCGAGCATTACATAATAAGCACTACCCTCTTTATTATTAACATCGACAATTTGTGTACGTCCATACATGGCATTAAACGCGCGAGTTAATGAAAGTAAATATTGAACGATATGATGCGGACCTAAATCTTTATAAGATTTTTCAAGTGTTTGTCTATATCCAATTAAAACTTGCTCTAACTCTCTTTCCGGATTTTCCACGATATAAGATTCTGTATTTATTCCTGCCTCCTTTGCTTTTTCTAAAAGTGTACAAATTCTCGCGTGAGTATATTGTAAATATGGCCCTGAATCACCTTCAAAAGAAATTGATTTATCAAAATCAAAAACAATGTCTCCACCTGGCGCTTGTTTTAATATTGAAAACTTTATCGCACCCACTGCAATATCATTTAATAACTTATCACTATCAGAAAATGCTACGACTTTATCAGCTAACTTTTCTTTTAGCTTTTCAGTAATCATATCCAATAGATCTTCTGCACCAATTACATTTCCAGTACGTGAGGCCATCTTGCCAGTTGGCAATCTCATCATTCCGTGGCCAATATGAACTAATCTATCTGTTAATTCTGGGTGAATCTTTTCTGTAACTTTATTTATAACCTTAAAGTATTCATTTTGTTCATTTGCAGTAATGACAACATAAAAAGATGCTTCTGGTAAACTCTCTAATTTCTTTTCATAATTTCCTAATTCTTTTGCTTCATATGTTGGAAGTCCTTGAGCTGTTAAAAACACCCTCGTATGTAATCCATCTTGCTCTCCTTTATAAACAACTGCCGCCTCTGACTCTTCAAAGATTTTACCCATATTAGCTTTAACAATTTCTGCCCCCTCATCTGCAACTTCCGATTCAAAAATGGTTTTATCAAAAGTAGTACCTAACTTTTCATAAAGCTTATCAAAATACTCCAGTGACAGCGCTCGACCTTCCGCATAAACTTCCATAACTTTTGCATCAGTACCTTCATAAATTGCTTTATTAACTAAATTTATTTCAGCTTTAGATTTTTCACTACTTTCAAATTCTCCGTTTGCAAAGGCATAACACATTCCTAAGAATGAAACTTTATATTTTAATTCTGCATCAGCTTTTGGTTTTTCGTTTTCCTTTTGCATTACACCCCAAACACCCATGGCAACATTTCTGCCAATATCCGATGGATAACAAACACGCATCACATTATAACCACTCGCTTCATATAATCTTGCCGTTGCTTCACCTATTGCGTTTGCCATCAGGTGTCCAATATGAAAAACTTTAAAACAATTCGGGTCAGTATATTCCACCATTACTTTCCCTTTATTTTCAGAAATTACAACAGCACCTTCTGCTAATTCTTCAACTTCATCTGTTCTTATATCATCTTTCAAAAAGAAATTAATAAATCCTGGGCCAGCTACTTCTATTTTTTCTACAATCTCTGCGAGTTCCTCTTGTAAAACAGTTATCAATTCCTCAGCTGCGACTTTTGGAGATTTACCATTTGATTTCGCCAAAATAAAAGCAATATTAGTTGCAAAATCACCATGAAGCGCATCTTCTGGTTGAGATAAAGAAAAAACAGCTCCTTCGCTTACTTTACTTTTAAGAACCTCAAATATATCTTTGTAGGAATTCATATCTCTATACTATCGCATTTTTCTAGAAAAACGAACTTATCAAACACCCACTTTTGTGTTATTGTTGTCCATACAAGTATGTTAAATAAACCTCTCACTCTATTAAATGGAACAGAAGTTGCAAAAGTTCATGAACTCGCGCTTTCTACTAAGATTTCAGCACTTTCTACCAAACCACATTTGGTGATTATTCAAGTTGGTAATAATGGAGCCTCAGCTAAATATATAGAATATAAAAAACGTTTTGCATTGCGTGTTGGGGCTATAGTGACTCATACACAATATGAAGATAATATTACAGAAGACGAATTAGTTAAAAATATAAAAACATACAGTAATGACAAGTCAGTAAACGGAATAATTGTTCAACTTCCTCTTCCAAAAACTATTCGTCCTTGGATCATATTAGATGCGATAGATCCAAAAAAAGATGTTGACGGACTTACATCATTTAATCTTCGTCATGTTTATGAAAATAATGAAATACTTTTACCGGCAACAACAAAAGGTATTTTTACTTTACTTTCACACTACAATATTTCACTTGATGGCAAAAATGTTGTAGTTGTCGGTAGATCATCTCTTGTTGGAAAACCAACAGCACTCGCTTCAATAAATAGAAATGCAACTGTAACGATTTGTCATAGTCATACAAAAGATTTAGCTTCAATTACAGAAACAGCTGATATTTTGATTGTTGCTGTTGGTCACCCTGATTTAATTAAAGAAGAATATATAAAAGAAGGGGCTGTAATAGTCGATGTAGGAATAAGTGTCGGGGATGATAATAAAGTAACGGGCGATGTAATGGCATCTTCAATATCAGAAAAGGCAGATGCATTAAGCCCAGTACCGGGCGGAGTTGGACCAATGACTATTGTTTCTTTATTTGAGAATTTATTGCAAGCGTACGATTTACAAAATAGAAAATAAAGGAAAGAGGAAAGAGTTTAGAGTAAA
>CAILKS010000047.1 GCA_903834855.1 uncultured bacterium
CTGGGTAACGTATTAAATCTCTTGTTAGAATACCATCAATCCAGAGACCAGCAATGACAGAAAATAATCCAACAAAACTAATAATATAATTTAAAATTCCGAATAAATCTGGCCCTAAATAGCGGGCTACATAAGCTCCAACAAAAAAAGCCACAATCATACTTACTATTCTGCTAAAAAATAACCAACTGGTATTTTTAAGGTATCTTTGGAAACCAGCGTGTTTTAACTTTTCCTGTATATATGTTTTGGATAAATAGTTCATTATTCTTGTAGTTTAACATTATTTAACTATTTTTTATTAAAATACGCACTAGACGCATTAATAGATAAAATAGGAAAGTGGGGTGGTAAATTATGTTATTTATTGTGCCTTCATAAGCAATTACTAAAATTGTTTTAAATTCGTTTTTACGATTTCTTTTGCGGAAGTTTAAGCCACTGACCTCATCATAATCACCAATTATAATACTATTATGATCATGATAATAAAATTTATTTTTCAAACCAATTTGAAAAAAGAAGAACCACTCTTCAGCTTGTTTTATATTTTTTAAAAATCTTATCTCATTTATTTCTTTTGTTATGATACAGTGAGTTGCGTCACCTTTACACTTTTTTAAGATTAAATAATCCCACGCGTATGAATACCATTTATCAGGTTTTGGAAAGTTTGTAGCAGGGGTACCATCTTTGTAAGCTTTATTTGTCACGAACCAATTTGTATTATCATAGGCTCTTATTAAATCACAGAAAGTCTCTAGTGCGTCCGGTGCCAAATAATCATCATCATCAAGAAATATAGTCCAGTCGCTATGTATAGAGACTGCGTCTAAGGCTTTATTCCGTGTGTAATTAACGCCTTCATTTTTTTCATTTTTTAAATATCTAATTCTAGAATCATTTATGGATTGTTCAAATGATAGATAATCACTTTCTGCGGGGGAATCATTAACAATAATCATTTCCCAGTCTGTATAAGTTTGATTGCGCAGTGAATTCACAGCACGAGTGAGTTTATCCGCTCTTTTATATGTAGGGGTGATTATGCTGAATTTCATGTATTAGTCTATAAAGTCCATAAAGTCGAAAGTCCATAAAGTCGATTCGATGGATAAGATAATTTAATTATATCATTTCTTTCAGTCTCTAGTATTTTATGATCCTTCCCGAGGTCAGACCTCGGGAAGGATTTATGAAAGTTTATAAACTTAATCAAAAAGCCAAAAGTTTATAAACTTTGTAAATTGCAGTAAATGAAAACGCGATGAGATAAAAAGCACTTTTTAGGCTCTAGGAGAGTTTGTTTACATCTTTTCTAGAATGTATACAAAATGGGTATGTTTGTATACATTTAGCTTCAACTAATAAAATTTAGACAAAAACTATGACTTAGGTATATGAATTCATCCGAATTTTATTACTTCGGATTAATTAAATGACAAATTGTTTGTTGTTGGTATAATAATTACACAGTGCCTTCGGGCTCCGAGAAAGCTCCCGCAAGGGAGCTTTCGCAATTTGTAGTATTAGCTAAATTAATCCAAGGAGTTTTTTGAGGAAAGTTTTTATACCGAGGGATTCTGCGAGTTTTACGCCGAAACTGTAAATACCAATTTTTTTGAAAAATTTATTTAATGGACTTCCCCAAGAGTAATTCCAAAGATGAACTCCGAAAACATCAGATCCCAAATCTTGGCCATGCCATTCTTTTATATGTTCACTATCAAATGGATAAAATGTCTTTGGTGGTAATACAGTGAGTGATGATTTGTTTTCGTAGTTTTCAAAAACTTGTGACAGAACCCGTGGAATTGTAATTAATTCATTACTATTGTTATCATAATAATTTTTACAAGCTAAAATAAATGGATGCTGTGGGGTGGATCCAATCATTCCAGCACTTATTATTCCTATTTCCTCCTCACCTAAAACACAATCATTAGAAGTAAGAGGGGAAAGTGATTGAAGTAATAACATATCAGTGTCTAAATAAAATCCACCTTGCTCGTATAAAATGTGAAGTCTCGCATAGTCAGCGACGAAGGCCCATCTTTTTTCTTTGTACATGCGAGCTGTGAAGGGAAAGTCTTTAAATGAAAAATTACTTTCATTCCATTCAATAATAGAAAAATCAGGGCAAAGTTTTTTCCAGTTTTCTATACAAGCCAATATTTCAGGAGATTTTGGATTATTGCCAAACCAGCAGTAGTGAATAGTTTTGGGAATCATGATAAATAGTCTATAAAGTCCATAAAGTCAAAAGTCCATAAAGTCGACCCAGGATTAAATTCGTAAAGTCGAAAGTCCATAAAGTTGATACAGATTTCATATTCATAAAGTTTTTATAAAACCAGAAAGTATTTTAGAGATTTCTGTGGACTCATTATACATCTTTTCGAAGTCTTTTTCTGTTATGTATTTTAACTCTAAAGCTAGGTAAAGCATTGATCTTACTTCTCCGCATGAACCTTTTGCTATGAATAAAAAATGTTTTAGTTCTTTGTCTCCACGTCTCTCGAAACCTTCCGCTATATTGTTCATCACAGAAACGCCAGCTCTTTGAATTTGATCTCTAAAGCTATAGTCTTTATTAGAACTAAAAATTTTGTATATTTCTAAGGATAAATTCTTTGATTTTTGCCAAGCAATTATGTCTTCAAATTTTTCTATTATCATATTTTAAGTTTAGTCTATAAAACGTGTCTATACCAGCTTTTACTTTCGACTTTATGGA
>CAILKS010000048.1 GCA_903834855.1 uncultured bacterium
CTCTTAACTATTTCCCAGTACTCCCAAACCCTCCTTCCCCTCTTACTGTGGAAGATAAATCTGTAACTTCCTCAATATCTACCAATTCAACTTTTTGAATTAACATTTGCGCAATTTTTTGCCCATGTTCAAAAATAATATCTTCATTATTCAAATTATGAACAACGACTTTTACTTCACCACGATATTCTGAATCAACTACACCACCTAAAGTTTTTAAACCTTTAGCGCCGATTGATGATTTATCCCAAATCAAACCCACAAATCCCTCTGGGATTTCCATAGAAATACCAGTAGGAACGGCGACAGTAGTATGTGCAGTTATTACTTGCCTACCATTTACATATAAATCCATTCCTGCATCATAACTATGAGCCCTTGTTGGTAAAACAGCTTCATTATTTATTTTTTTGACAGATAATTTCATAATTAATTAATAGCATTATATATCTCTTCGTTTATAGCTTCACGACTCAACATCACACCCTGCTCTGAACAATGAATAGTTTTCCACCCGTATTTCTTTGCTACATAAATATATGCCTCAGATGCTTTTTTTAAATGATTAAGGTCTGCTTCATGAATATCCATCTTTTTACCATGTGTATAATTACGGTTATTCTTATGATTCACCATTTGCTGTCCAAGCTCTGGAGGAACATAAAGGAAAAGTGTTTGGTCAGGCTCAGGAATTCCAAAAGTTTTATATTCAAGATTATTTAACCATTCTAAATATTTATCTCGATCTTCTACATCATCGATCTTCCCAGCCTGATGCCCCATATTTGCAGAAACATATCTATTTGCTATTACATATATTCCTTCATCTAACCATTTTTTTATTTCGAAAGATTTATCATATCTATCAAGCGCATAAAACATTGAAGCTCTATATGGGCCAACGTCTTCTGCTGTACCATATTCACCTCGTAAATATTTTGCTACGAAATAACTCGATGGATTTTCATATTGAGGAAAATCAACCATCTCGACAGGAACACCGTCTGCTTTTAAACGCTTAACTAAAAGATGAACTTGCGTTCCCTTTCCAGAACCATCTGTTCCTTCGATAACAATAAACTTTCCTTTCATAATTATTTACGAAGTATTGCATCCATCTTATTTGCAATCTCTACAAAATCTTTCTCTTTCGCACCACGAGTAGTTTCAGCTGCGGTTCCAACACGTATACCTGATGGATCCATCACCCCACGTGGATCCTGTGGAATTGTATTCATGTTTACGATTATTCCAGCTTTCTCTAATTTATCACTTGCCTCTTTTCCAGATAATCCCTTACCTCCTGCCCATGTATCAACTAAAAGTAAATGTGAATCAGTGCCTCCAGTAATTACACGCCAGCCTTTTTTCTCAAGAGCTAAACCGAACGCTTGCGCATTTTTTATAACTTGCTTTGCATACTTTTTAAATGCTGGAGTTGAAGCCTCCTTCAAAGCAATAGCCACTGCTGCAATTTGATTATTGTGTGGTCCACCTTGAAGTCCTGGAATAATTGTCTTATCTATTTTCTTATCCATTTCGCGTTTATCTTTTTTAACAAAAATCATAGCAGATCTTGGACCGCGAAGTGTTTTATGAACTGTAGTAGTTACAATATCTGCATATTTAAATGGTGTTGGATACTCTTCCCCTGCTACTAATCCCGCAAAATGTGACATATCTACCATAAGTAGAGCTCCTACTTTCTTTGCAATAGCTGCAAACTTTTTAAAATCTACAACTCGTGGGTATGCCGTAAAACCAGCAACAATAATATCTGGCTTTTCAGTGATGGCAATTTTTTCAATTTCTTTATAGTTGAGCATCTCTGTTTTTGGATCAACTTCATACGGAACTTGCTTCCAAATTTTACCAGTCATAGAAACTGACTGTCCATGGGTCAAATGTCCCCCACTTGATAGCTTAAGCCCCATTATCTTCCCACCAAGAGGCACCAAAGCCGCATAGACAGCAAAATTCGCAGGAGAACCAGAAAGTGGCTGTACATTCACATGCCACTTCTTAGGGTCCAATTTAAAGAGTGAAAGCGCACGTTCACGAGCCAAAGATTCCACCTGATCAATCACCACATTTCCCCCGTAATATCTGCGTCCTGGATAACCTTCCGAATATTTATTTGTAAGAGATGAGCCTAGTGCAGTCAAAACATCATCAGACACATAGTTTTCTGATGCAATTAAATTGATAACTTTCTTCTGTCTTACTTCTTCTGCTTTGATTAATTTTTCTACAATTTTGTCTTTCATGTGATGGATAATTTACTTTGGTTAATATCTTACTAGCGTAGCATGTTTTAAAGAGAATTTAAAAAAGAAAAAATTCATCTTTACAATACAATATTAAACATGTAAATACTGCTTTTAATCTCGAGCTTAAGGTATACTTTGCACATGAAAACATATCACGTAGATGACACATATCTTGACCTTATAGAACGTATTAAAAGTGAAGGTGTACAAAAAGGAGACCGTACAGGAACTGGAACTTTGTCTATTTTTGGACATCAAATGCGTTTTGATTTATCAAAAGGTTTCCCCCTTTTAACAACAAAAAAACTTCCAATAAAATCTATTATTCATGAGCTGCTATGGTTTGTTCGTGGTGATAATAATTTAGGTTATTTAGCAGAAAATAACGTACACATTTGGGATGAGTGGCCATTCAAATCATATTTACAAAGAAATAATTTGCCAATGCCGATAGTGAATAGTGATGAGTGGAAAACACAAATGCAAGCCTTTGTTGAAAAAATAAAAACCGATATGGAATTTAGAAAAGAACATGGAAGCCTGGGCCCTATTTATGGTTATCAATGGCGAAACTGGCCAACACCAAACGGAGGTCATATCGATCAATTAAAAAATGTCATCGAACAAATAAAAAAGAATCCAAACGATAGGCGTATGATTGTCTCTGCTTGGAATGTTGCAGATATTGATGAGATGGCAAAGGCGGGCCTCCCACCATGCCACTGTCTATTTCAATTTTATGTAGCTGATGGAAAACTTTCCTGCCAACTTTATCAAAGAAGTTGTGATACTTTTTTAGGTGTACCATTTAACATTGCCTCATATGCACTTTTAACTATGATGATTGCTCAAGTGACCAGACTTACCCCGGGAGAATTCGTTTGGACAGGTGGTGATGTGCATTTATACAATAATCATTTAGCTCAGGCAGACGAACAACTCGCAAGAAGAAATGATTTACGCCCTATGCCTACAATGAAAATTAATCCTGCTATTACTGACATTACAGCTTTCACAATAAACGATTTTGAAATTGTTGATTATAATCCGCACGATTCTATTAAAGCACCGATTGCTGTTTAAATTATGTCACTATCTATTATCGCAGCAGTTGCAAAAAATAATGTAATTGGAAATGAGAATAAGCTTCTTTGGAGGATTCCACTTGATATGAAATTTTTTAAAAACACAACGACAGGCCATCCAATAATAATGGGAAGAAAAACTTTTCTATCTATTGGGAGAGCTCTTCCAAATAGAAGAAATATTGTAATAACTCGTGATGAAAATTTTTCATTTGAAAATGTAGAGGTATTTCACTCGATCGAAGAAATTGTTTCTCTTTTTAAAGATGCAAAAGGTGAGGCTTTTATAATAGGAGGTGCAGATATTTATAAACAATTTTTCCCTATCGTAGATAAGCTATATATAACTCATATTGATGAAGAATTTATTGGTGATACATCTTTCCCAGAAATTAATCAAAATATTTGGAAAAAAGAATCTGAAAATAAAGTAGAAAAAAGTGAAGAAAACCCTTATCAAATTAGATTTGCGACTTATACACACTAAGCCTCTGGTATTTTAAATTGCTTTGCTAATTTTGGACCAGACTGAATTAAATAATTTGAATTTTTCTGATCATAATGTATCTCTGGAGTTTCTGACATTCTTTCAAATTTAACTTTACCAATTGGTTGACCGTTAGAAATTATCACATCTTCAAAAGTACGAACTTCTAGTGTTATTGGTCTACCTTTTCCTTCACCATCTTTGCCACAACCCCACCCTGGATCAAAAAATCCTGCGTAGTGAGTACGAAATTCTCCAGTTCGAGAGTCCATATCTACCATTTCACTCGCTAAATACGGTGGCACTCTTAAAGCTTCTTTTGTTGAAAGAATATAAAAACTATCTTTTCTTAAAACAATACTATCCCCTGTTTTTTTAATTGGGATAAAATATCTTGAAGAATCAATACTGTCATTAGGAGAGCTCAAGTCAACAACAGTGTTAGAACCACGGCATTCATATCCAACAATGTCTTGTGACAAATCAAGTCTGAGTAAAATTGAACCATCAGAATCTTTCATTTTAAAACTTTCATAGGAATATGGATCACCGTTTAAATGGTAAGCTAGTGGTTTTTTATGCCATTCAATATCCAGATCAGACTCTTTAAACCTGGTATTTTTATTAAAGAATCTTACCTGACTAATTGCAAATCCTTCACTAAGCAAAACTGGATATGAACGAGGTACAACTATCGCCCACAAATCCCCCTTAATCCCTTTTGGTAAAGTGTCGTATCTTGCAACGCCGTCTTTTACAATACGAACATGTAAATCGTGCCTACCAGTTGAAGATTTTGGATTACAATATGCATAAATATCTTCTGGTAAATCAAAAGATTCATTTAGGTGTACAACATAAACTATTCCATGCTCAAGCGGTTTTTCTATTTCATGACGAGATCCATGTAACTTTTTTATAAGATCTAAAATTGATTCTCCTGTTTTAGGTAAAAAAACTCCATCGACTCTATACCATTCTGACCCAACTGTAACATCAATAGAGGCTGGGCTAATATTTTTATCTTCCACATTTTTGAAAAACCCTTTTTCAATAAATTCTCGCAATTTCTGTGATGGTAGCGCCCCATTTCCTGATTCATTCATATAACAATATTAGCAGAAATATGTAACTTAAACAAAAAGTAACCAGAAATTTACTTTTATCAGATTTGATTAATTTTAATGGTTATGTTAGAACCAGGATGGAGTCTAGTTGTTTTATGAAAGGGGTATGTATCATGTCTCAATGCTCTCATTGCGATGGTTCCGGAAAATGCCAAGATGACTTCCATCTTGGAACATTTTCAGATGACGACAATGGCCCAGATCTATGGGATCACATTGGTGGTAAATGTCCATCTTGCGGTAGTACCAATACCGAAATGCGCCCTGAGTGCCCTCATTGCGACGGCACAGGAATAACGGGTTGGCTTTAATTGTTAGCAACTCAGTCAAACGAAAAACCACCCTCCCGGGTGGTTTTTGTATTAATTAAATTAACTAACTTTGATTCCTATTGAACGAGCTGTACCTTCTATGATCTTCATAGCTTGTTCAACTGTGTGAGCTGTTAAATCTTTCAATTTAATTTCTGCAATTTCACGAACTTTTTCTTTTGAAATTGTTCCAGCACCTCCTTTTGAGTTACCTTTTGCAACACTTGCAGACTTCATAACCAAAGATGTAGCAGTTGGAGTCTTGATAACGAAATCATATGTACGATCTTCGTAAACATAGATTTTTACTGTCATTCTTCCTTGCTGTCCTTGAGTTGCGGCGTTAAATTTATTAACGAAGTCCCCAATCTGAACACCAGCCTGTCCTAGGGCAGGACCAAGTGGAGGAGCAGGGGTTGCCTTTGCTGCCTCAATCTGAACTTTCACGTATTTTGTAATTTTCTTTGCCATAATATGATTTGAAAAGTTTGCTTATTCTATCAGGTTTTATTGATTTTGACAACCTGTAGTCTTAAAAAGGATTAGATTGCTCCAGATTTTAGAAGGAAGGAGTTTTTACGACAATCAGTTTTCAAAAAGATAGAAATTGCTTTAGATGCGAGGCATAAAGGATTTTTTCGACTAAAACGTACTTGGGTGTACGTTGCAGGAGGAAAAATCCTTTGCAACAAAGCAGATGAAGCGATTTATATTTTTTTGACCTGGAGAAAGTCTAACTCGACGGGTGTCTCGCGTCCAAACATATTCACCAACACCTTCAACTTTCCACGTGATTTATCTACTTCACTAACCTTTCCTTCGAATTCCTTAAATGGACCATCGATAATAGAAACCAATTCCCCCACCTCTACCACGATCTCATGTTCGACTTCACCGGATTTCATTTTATTCAAAAGATAATCAATTTCTTTTTGTGAAAGTGGAACTGGTGTAGTGCCAGCACCAACGAATCCTGTAACGCGCGGAGTATTACGAACAACATACCAACTATTATCATCCACAATCATGTCTACAAGAATGTATCCAGGATATACCTTTTCCTCAACTTCTACACGCTTAGTTCCTTTAACTTTAATTTTCTTTTCAATTGGAACAACCACGTCAAAAATCTTATCTTCCATTTGAAGAGATTCAATACGCTGTTTTAAATTACGTTGTACTGCATTTTCGTAACCACTATATGTATGGATTGCATACCAATGACGCTCTCCGGTGAATTCTTGTTTAGCCATAGGGATAGTTTTTAGTTAATAGTTTCTAGTTTTTAGTTAATACAAATACAAATTCAGAATACTAGCGAGCGAGAAGCTTTGCTAATATTGTTTTGAAACCTAAATCGACTCCTCCTAATACGAGAGCAACAACAATAGATATAACAACAACAAGTATTGTATAAGTTATTGTTTGTGAAGTTTTAGGAAAAGTAACCTGTTTAAGTTCTGCTTTTGTTTCCTTAAAATAAGTGAAAAGATTCATAATGTTATTAGTTTGTTTTGGCTGTTTTGAAGCCTTAATTCTAAAAAACACCCCCACGGGTATTTGTTGCTTTATATATTACAGGAATTAATGATGTAAGTCAATAGCTGTATACTTTTTGATAAAAAGCTTAACCCAAGTAAAAATAACTTTCTCAAAAACTCTTTTCTTTTTTTATCTTTCATTTTAAAAAGCCGTGTCATTTTCTTGCTAGAAAATGCACTCTATCTCGGCTACCCGCCCTCCGATGCGCTTTTTAAAAAGAAAGATGGGGTTTATTTAAATACGAAAAATTATTTCAATCCTATTACCCGAGTCTCCCGACACGGTTTACTAATCGTCCGTGGCGGTTTTCAAAATGTAAAACTGTGGTTTGTTTTAAATACAAAAAGAAAACCCGCCTGCACGCAAGCGGGTTTTCCGTGCGTGATGGCGGGTAGTGTCAATAACCTGCAGGAGGTTGGAGAATTGGCTCAAAGTGGAGCGAGTACGTCTGACCAGCGACAAACATCCTGCCATATTTCTTTTCGGCAAGTTTGTCTGCAGTGGCTTTATCCTTTGCCTCGACGTAAAAATAGCTATCACCCTCATCAGTAAGTGGGTTTGGGTATTTCTGGTATTGGTACCAAAATGTCTTTGGACCATTAAACCAATCCAATACAGCGACAAGAAGTTTCCTCATTTCGAATCCCCTAAAAAATTAAAGAGCTATAGATTGACCAACTGGCCAATTATTTGGCTCGAGTTGATGATATTGCAATTATAGCACGTTTTGAACTAAAAGTCAAGGAAAATCGCTAAAAATCCTTATTTTATAAGACAAAAACGGCACCGAAGGTGCCGTTTTTGTATATTTTCTGATATCTATCTTCTAATCTCTGAAATCCGTATCCTCTCTTCCCTCTTAACTCTTTCCTTTATGTTCTAGTTAACACTGTATGTAACTGAAACATGTGCCTTTATAACACTCTCCCCTGTTGGAACAGAAACTGAATCCATTGCCTGACTTTTCATAGCACCACCACCTAACCCATATGCAACTGGATAGTAACCTCCATTATCTTCAGAGTATTGAATAATAGCTCCAAGTGACACACCTAGAGCATTAGCTGTAGCTTTTGCTTTTACACGAGCATCTGCTATCGCTTTTACTTTTGCATCAGCATTTACTTTGTTGATATCGTCTACTGTAAATTCTGGGCCACTTATTTCTGTAATATTAATTGCACCTAATGCACCCAACACATCGCCAGCCT
Source organism: uncultured bacterium (assembly GCA_903834855.1). Classification (GTDB taxonomy): domain Bacteria; phylum Patescibacteriota; class Minisyncoccia; order Phycocordibacterales; family UBA5272; genus UBA11704. The sequence goes on from CAILKS010000048.1 coordinate 8,034, forward strand.
TTTCAATTTTTCTAACTTTAACTTGAACTGATTCACTTATTTCATAACCAGTTATGGTTGTTTTTCCAGCTGGGCAATAACCATTAGCACAATAACTCGGTTGTGATTCATATTTTGGATTCACTGTGTAAGAAACTGTCTTTGTATCTTTTTTATCAATTCCTAGTGTAGAAAGTGAAGCTAAGGCCTTTATCATTTTAGATTCAGCTAACTTTTGTGCCTCAGGTACTGTTTTAGCACTTTCACGTATTGTGAAATTAACAGTAGCAATGTCTGGTGCTGCTGTTATTTCCCCTTCGCCTGAAACTGTGATAGAAGCTGAGTTAGAACCTCCACGACTCATCATTTTCCATTCTGACAAACTCATAACGATTGCAAGTAATGCAATAGTAATAAGAGCTACCCCACCACTAATAAATGTAAACTTTTTAAAATCGTAATTATTTTCCATAGAAACTCAGTTTAACATGATTAAGTCTGTAAAGTGGCAAGTGTGTTTTCCGTTAGAAATTAGGTTAATTAAGACTTAGTAGTCTTTGGTTATAAATATCTAAGGTCTAATTTCTAATTAACCTAATAAAATACAGATACTAATTGAATTTTTATTAGACCTTAGAAATTAGGTTAATTAGGCCTTTATAAACTTTAGTTACAAATTTACAGCCTGCCGTTCAAATACATATAAATAACCAATATCGTTACTATAAGTAAAAGCATTCCAATAGAGGCAATAATTTCTTCATCTTTTTTTGTTAATGGAACTTTATTTAAAACTAACTCTTTAGGGCTAAGTATTTTCTCCATCTCTATATTTTTTATCACCTCCTCTTTTGGTTTTTCTGTTATTATTTTATCTACAACAACTTCTTTTTTTTCTGGTTCAATTTCTTCTTTTTCATTTCCATGAAAAATATCTCTATATCTTGAAAAAGTCCAAACATTAGGAGAGGATTCAAAAGGTTTAAGTGGTAAATCCTCTGGAATAGTAGATTTACTTTTATTGGGAACCAAATTATCTTGCAAAGAAACAACCAAAGATTCTTTTGGTTGTTCTTTTTCTTCGTTTATTTGTTCAGTTAATAAAAGTTTTGGTAATTCCGGAAAAGAAACATTGTCTTGGTGTGGTAAGTTGAGGTCTTTTTTACCTTCCCTAAATAGCACAATTGCTTCTTTAATAGAAACCTCATCCCAGCCACCAGCTGAAAGCATAGTAGTTATTAGCCCTTCGTCTAATTTGGGATGTCTTTCTTTTAATTGATCTAAGGTTGACTGTATCTCATTAATCGTCATTCTACTTTTTAGCAGCTGGTTTTGTTGTGGTTGTTTGAGCTTGTGTTTCTAAAGCTTCAATTGATTTAAGAAAAGCTTCAAGATCAGCGTTCCCTGGATTACGCTTTAATAGCTCTTGACCAATTTGCTTTGCTACATCAGGTCGTCCACCATCTCTTAACGCTAAAGCTAAGAAGTAAGCGATATTTGGATTGTTTGGATCTTTTTTCGCAGCCTCAGCTAAATAGTTGTAAGCATTCTGATAATCTTTCTTTCCGTAATATAGAAGTCCAGCTTGTGTATAAACCAATGGATCACCTGGTGCATTCTTAACAGCCTCAACAGCATAAGCTAGAGCTTCCTCTCCTTTACTTTCTGAAGCTTCAAGTTGACTCATCAAATAGAGAGCATCAGCGAAATTTTGCTTCTTCTTCAAAGCTTCTGTCAATTGAGTTCTAACACCTTCCTTCGTGCCAGCAGATGCCTCAAGACGAGCTAATATGACATAAAGGTAGGGATTCTCTGGGTACAGCTTGATTGCCTCTTCATATGACTTTTTAGCTGTTTTATAAGCATTATCCTTATCAAACATAATAGCTAATTCATAAGCACGTCCAAGAGAAACATAGTTCTGATAATTATCAGGGTTAGCTTTGATCGCTGCTTTTCCTGCATCAACTGCCTTTGCGGCATTCTCTAAATATGTTTTCTTCATTGCCTCCTGATCTTTGTTTTCCTGTGCAATAAAAGCTCTTTCTTCACTAATGATATATTCTAGATTCCATCTAGAGAACCCATCATATGGGTAAATACTTGTAGCTTTAGCTATTAAGGTATCAATATTAGCAGTCTTGTCCTTTGCGGATACAGCTATCTGAGCTTTGTTGAAATACATGAAAGCTCTTGTTTTATTTATACTCATGTAAGAATAAAGAACCAAGATAGCAGCTATTGGAATAATAATAAAAGCTGAGGCTTTATTAGGGTGAAAGCTTGTAAGCTTTGCTTTTGCAAGACCAAGTCCGGCTACTACCATCCAAGTAACAAGCATCGCATAAGATAACGGAATAACCCAAGCGATAAGAGTGAAATATAGAAGAATTGCAAGAAGGATTTCTAGAAGAGCTTTTTCTTCTACATCATGTTCTTCGCGATAACTTCTATATGTACTATAAAGTGCGGCAAGCCCCAGAAGGATGAATGCTAGAACTCCAAAAATACCAATAGTTGTAAATAACGTCGTTGTTGTTCCAAAACCTTGTTCAAAATCTGAACCAAAATACTGTGATTGAACAACGCTGAGTGGACGATATAACTGCCAAGCACGAGAGTAACCGTTTGCACCTATTCCAAACAATCCATCTTTTACAAGAACTTCCTTTCCTACAATTAATGAATCTTTGAATCCAGGGTGATTAGAGTCACTTGCATAAATAGCAACAGACCAAGCCAAAATAACAACCGCTGAAAAAGCTAAAGCAACCTTATAAGACAAGGAGAGTTTAGTTTTTTTAATAAAATAGAACATTGCCACCACGAAAACCCCTATATAGGCGGCTAATGATGCTGGACTTGTGAAACCACTAAAAATATTCGCTAGGAAATTCATGATTTGACCTGTGAATATCATCAAAAAGATAAATACGACTGACGCTGTACCAAGTATAGCCATCAAAATCATTTTCAGTCTATGGCGAAGAGCTTCTGGGAGAGCTCGTACTAGATACATAACAGCAACCAGGGAAAGAAGAGCCACCGCGCTGTAAGCACTTAATGATTCTCCAAATAAAGAAGTTGTTGGATTACGAGCAAAAATAACAGATCCTATTACAGACAGGGTAAACAAGCTGTAAGCCAAAAACTCAAGCTTGGATATAGTATGCCATGTTCTTGTTATAAGAGCTGAGATGACATAAGAAATAAGCGCTATGCTTATAGCTATTGTCATTGTCATTTGATATGTAATTTCTGGTAAAAAGTTCGTCTTTGGTATAAAAAACAAAGGTGAACCGATAACAATAAAAGCTGTTACGTAACAATAAACTTTTGAAAATAAAGATGCTAATGATTTCATAAAATGAATAAGGTAAACGTTAATAATCTATCTACTTATTATATAACTTTTTACCACTGTATAGCTGTGGACAGTAAATATAAACAAACAAAACAAAAACAAGCTATACTGAAAATATGCCTGAATATCCTAACAATCAAGACAGCCAAATAGTGGAAAATATCTCTATTCCGCCTGAAAATAAAGCCTATTCTGGGGTTCGTAGAATAGCTCTTATTTCTACTGTTGTTCTTATAATACTTATACTTATTACCCTTTTATACTTAAACGGTAAAAGTCTTTACGAACATGGACTTTAAAAATTCTCAAGTCCCAACACTATATAAAGAATTAGCCAGATCTTTAAGTGGAGAAATAGATGTCTCACATCATAGCCTAGAACAGCATAGTAGAGATGCCTCTTTTTGTAAAATAACCCCACACATAATCACCTACCCTAAAACAATAGATGATATTAAAAAGATAATATCTTGCGCTGACGAATATAAAATCCCTATTTCAGTAAAAGGGAATGGTAGAAATGCAAGTGGGGCTTCTTTAGCTGAGGGTATTGTGGTTGATATGACAAAATATTTTAATCACATAAAACATTTAGACATGTCGGGTAATGTTATAAATGTCGATCCAGGTGTTAATTGTAAAAAAATAAGAGAACATTTATCTTTATGGGGATTAGAAATTCCATTTTTAACAGAACAAAATGATGAAGATACAATTGGAGGTGTTGTTTCTACAAAAAATGTTAGCCCAACTTCTTTTGAACATGGTGGGATTGGTTCTTGGGTTACTGGTTTATCAATTGTTTTAACAAACGGAGAACAACATCTAATAGAAGAAGGGATAACACC
>CAILKS010000049.1 GCA_903834855.1 uncultured bacterium
TAAAAAACCCCTTTCGGGGTTTTTTTATTTACTTAAGATCAACCTTAGCACCTGCTTCCTCCAATTTCTTCTTCATTTCTTCAGCTTCTGCCTTCTTAACATTAGCCTTTAGATCTACTGGTGCTCCATCTACTAGATCCTTAGCTTCCTTAAGACCTAGAGCCAAAGCTTCCTTAACTACCTTCATAACAGCGATTTTTTGTTCACCAGCTGAAACTAGGTGTACTGTATAAGCATCCTTTCCTTCTGCAACCTCAGCACCTCCTGCTGCTGGTGCTGCCGCTACAGCTGCTGCTGAAACTCCAAACTTTTCCTCAATCGCCTTAACGAGTTCGTTAAGTTCAATTACTGACATATTCTCAATTTTTGTGAGAAGATCTGCAAATTTTTCCATAATTTTAATTTATTTAATTAATATAAATACCGAATAACTATACTTTTATGCTTTCTTTCCTGCTACTTCTCTAAGTCCAACGGCAAGTCTTGTCATTGGGGACTTCAATAGGTAAGCAATCTGTGAAAGTAGAACTTCACGTGGAGGAATAGTTGCAATAGACATCATTGCCTGCGCATCTTTATATTCTCCATCGAATATTCCACCCAAGATTCCAAAGGTATCTTTGTGAGTTTTTCCAAATTCGTATGAAAGGCGTGCAGGTGAGAGAAGATCATCTCCCCAAACAACTGCAAGCTCCTCCCCTACTACTGGAGTTACTCCTTTGATCCCAACAGCCTCTGTAGCACGAGTCCAAAGAGTTTTCTTTACTACTGTGTAGTGAATATTTTCTGTGAAAAGTGCATCACGTAATTCCATAGTTTCCTTTACAGGAAGTCCTCTGAACTTTACGTAAACAGCTGATTTAGAAGCTTTAAGTGCATTAGTATAACTATCGATAAGTTCTGCTTTTTTAGCTTTTTTTAATGCCATATAGATAGAACTAAGTGATAGGTATTAGGTGTCAGGGCCTAATACATTGAAATAAAACAGATACCTAACTATCCGATAAACAAAAAGTTTAGAGTAATTATATGGACTTTCGAACACATATACCTCCGCCAGACTTATGAAATACCTAAATATTTCGCTGACTTCTTTGGTTTATAAATAGATACTATCATAACTATCTAAAAAATAAAAGGTCAATATCTAGGCCGGACCTAGATTAATCTACTAGGTCCGGCCTAGATGAATAAAATAACCAAATAGACTAAGGTGGGGTGTTAAACAGATAATTTTATCCATGAAGTTATTTCTTTCAGAAAACTTGATTTGGTTGGGAAATAGTTGGGAAAGACTTCTTTATTTACTATTTCAAAATTCCCTGTAAAATATTCTTGAAAACTTGAATACTGATACTCCCGTAAAAATGAAAAATGTTTATTGTGTAACTTTGTTGTTTTCCAATTCTTATCTATTATTTTGAGTGGATTTAGATGAACATATGAAAATAAATATTTCAAATAGGTATCTAAATTGGCATGCTTTGATTTGAATCTTCCTTCAAATAAGGATCCTGTTCTTTTATATTTTTTATTATAGTATCCAACATATCCAGTTAATAATTTCTGCATAAAAAGAGTAATTCCACCCTCTTTTTCCTGCTTTATTAAAATATGAAAATGATTAGGCATAAGACAATAAGCACCAATAGAAATAACTTCTTCTTCTGAATCGGCAGATTGTTTAGTAATTCCACTTTTAACTCTTTTACTATTATTTACAATAAGTAATAAATGCATAAAATACTTATGGTCCTGATCATCATGGAATATAATTTGCTTACTGTTGCCACGATTATAAATATGATAGTACTCAGCAGTAATAAGGGGTATTGTTCTAGATGGCATAATAAAAGTGTATCACCACTATAGTAATATTTAACCTTATCTAGGCCGGACCTGTGCACATGTCTAGGTCCAGCCTAGATAAGTAAAAGAAAAGACCCCTCTTTCGAGGGGTCTTTTCTAACATCCTAACTTACGTTAAAGATTTGTTTTATCATATATTTGAATTTACATTCTCATATAAGATAGACAGAATATTTTGACGCAGATTAGTTAGTCTTTGTTGTGTAACTATTTGATGGGAAGTTGTATATTGATGAACCACTTTGTACAGTGTTGCCACCAATAACATCATACCAATTAAAGCCAGCAGCTGTAAGACTTGTATTAGCACGTGGAACAATTCCTGAAACCGCAGCTCCATTTATAGTTCCATAGATTGAGAAGGTCTTTGATTGACCAGCTCCGATTTCGTATGGAGTTGTAAATGAGACTACAGGTGTCGTTGAAGAGTAACCAAGACTATAGTTTACATTTGAAACAGCCACACCACCATCCTTAATAGCAAGTGTTGATGTTGCTAGTTCTGGACCAGTGATACCAACTGTTGAAATGTTGATTGTTGTTGAACCAACAGCAATCTTTCCATTAGCATCAGCTGTAACTGTGAACTCTCCAATCTTAGAAAGTGCACCGATACTTAGACTGTCTGTTCCTCCAGCACTAACTGTTACTGTTGGCTTTGAGGCAACGAGTTTCATTACACTTGAAGGAACTTGTGTATAACTTGTGATAACTGATCCACTTCCTGAAGTAGCTTCTACATAACTAAGTGTTATGCCAACTGAAGCAATACTTGTTAGAAGTGAGCCACCATTTGTTGTACCCTGGAAACCAGAGAACTTAACTGTTACAGGAACATCGGTACCGGTTGAACCGACAACGATATTAAGACCTGAAACAGTTGTAGTAGCTGTATCTCCAGAACCAAGAACAGTTGCGGTTACGCCTCCTACAGTGATACTTTCAATAGCATCTGCTCCTGTAGTACCGAAACGCATTTCACGAACTGTTGCTTGTGTTCCTGCAGTTGCTGTCTTTACCTTGAATGTAGCAATACCGAATGTACTACCACCGACTACGAACTGTGCCACCGGTGAAGATGACTGTAGTGCTGAAGCCGCAAGAGAAGAAACAACTGAAGAAATAACTCCACTAGTAACACCAGAAGCTGATGAAATAGTTGAAGTATTACTTACAACACCACGTGAAGTAACTGCCATATCTGTATAAACAGCAGGATTAGATGTTGTTGAAGCATTTCCTCCGATATCAGCATATACATCAAATGTTTGTGTTCCATTTGCAGGTACTACGATATCAGTAAATGAGAAAGTAGATGTCGATGTTGATGGATTTCCTACTGGAGTTCCAAGAACAGTTGAACCTGTTTTCAAAGTAAGATTACTGTAGTTAGCAATTGTGTTAACAACACCATTTACAGAACCATTACCTCCACTAACAACTGCCTTAACACCAACACTGTTTACCTTTACAGATTCAGCTGAGTTAGCTTGAAGTGTAAATGATCCAATCTTAACATTAGCAGTATTAGGTGCAACGGTGACATTAGTGAATCCTGATGTTCGTGCAAATGTACCTACTCCTGATGAGATTGTTAGAACATTACCTACTACACCTCCGTTTGCAACATCGACTAGTTCATATGAACTTTGTCCCTGTCCATTTCCTGTGGCACCACTTAGTGTTGCAGTGATTGATCCTGATGTGTAAGCAGCTGATGAGCTGTCTACGATATCAGCCTTAACTGTAATAGTTACAGTTGTTCCTGCTGGAATAACAAGTGATGAACCAAGAGTGTAAGAAAGATAACCAGCAGCAGTTGCTGCAGCGTTATAATTCTGTGAAGTTCCAATCTGTCCACCGTTTACGTATAGAGATACGTTATTAAGTGTAGAAACTGGACTTGTAGTAGCAATAGCGACTTTAAGTGTACTTACCTTAACATCTTCTCCGTATGCCTTCATTGTGAACTGTGCAACTGGAACATTTGTTGCTCCACCTGTTACTTTATTCGCACTGAAAGCTGGATCTACGTTTGTAGTTACTGAACCTTTGTTAACAGTGATTGTTCCAAAAGTTGCAGCACTTTGTGTGAACGCTACGTTTGCAATAGTTGCAGCTACGTTAACGCCTGGTAGATTTGAATCTTCGAACATAAGGTCTGCTACGTTTTCAACACTCATAGTGATTGTACGGAATGAACCTTTTACAATATCACCACGAACATCAAATGTGTGTGAACCTGTTGTTAGATTATAAGGTGCTGATCCTAGATCAAAAGTTACCTTATTGTTGTTTGCAGCATTAATCATTGCAGGACCAGCAACCTTAGTACCATCTATATAGAGGCTAAGATTCTGAAGTGCATCAACTGGTGCTGAACCAACGAACTTAAATGTTGCTGCCTTGAAAGTAACAGCACGTGTACTTACTGTAGCTGAGCCTGACCATACATTATAGTCTGTGACTCCTGCATTAGGAGTAAGTGCTGAATTTGTAAGAGCAGCAAAGTTAACTGCAGCTGTTGCTACAGATGCAATCTGTAGTGAGTTTCCGATTACATTTGAATATGTAGATGCGGCACCCCCTGCAGTTACGCTGTTAAGCTTTACACCAACTGATTGGCCTGAAGTAGATCCTGCAATGTCAGCACGTACAGTGATTGTACGTGAACCTGATACTGTGAATAGACCATTTGAAGCGTTAAAGTTGATGTAACCACCTGTTACTACAGAAGCTGCATCTGTGATGCGAGTATTTCCATCGTATAGGTATACATTGTTAAGTGTTGTGTCTGCTGAAACACCAGTACGCTGTAGCTGAACTGATGTTACTGTTCCATTTCCTGTGAAAACGAAATCAGCAAGACGAGCACCTGACTGTCCTTGTACAATCATATTTGTTGGCTGTGAGCCAGCAATTGATGCTGATACTGGACCTGAAACTACTGTACCAGGAGTTGTTGGAACTACTGTTCCACATGACTGACCTGTTACAGGACTGAAGCCAGAAGTTGATGAACAACCTGCTGGTAGAGTTGAACCTGGGTTTGTAGACACAGTTCCATTGCAAGCTCCATTTAGAAGCCCACGTGTTCCTGCGAATACATTACCTGTAGCAGCTGTAATTCCTAACTCTGTTAAATGTAGAGCTTGGAACTTGTTAACAGCTGTACGAGTAGCTGGACCAAAAGTTGTAGTTTCCATTCCTGGAGAACCAGCACCTGATGCCGCTACTTGTGTTTGTGGCCATCCGTTAAGAACAACTTGTAGGTTCTTAACATCAGCACCACGAGAGCCGAGCTTCAAGTTCGTATTGAACGAGAAAGCACAACTCTGTGTTGGAAGGTTGAGAGCCGCTGATGCAGAAACTGCACCTGCGATCATACCTCCGATTACTGTTGCAATTGCAACAGCCTTCATTGAGTGTTTAATCATAAACGTAATAGTTTATAAGATTTTGAATGGTTGTTACACCATCGTAGCGCGTTTATTTAGTTTCGACATAACTAAACGCATTACTTCTAATGACAGACGATCGTAGAACGACCGAATGGCGATTTTGATTTAGCAATAAATAAAAAACTTTCGCCTCTTATTTAAAGTTTTAATCTGCGTCACTATTCTGTTGTCAACGATCTTAATCTGTCTTCAAGATACCTTATAAATGTATCTCAAATACCAGAGGACGCTCTCAAACAGAGACGTCTGCAAACAGTATATAGTGTATAGCCACTAAAACGCAATTATTAGAAAGCGAAATGTGTGGATAATACACCTTACACAGCTTGAAGTACATTACCTGTACTTAGGGGTAAGTATCTCATATTTAGCAAGAAAAGGCAATAAGAGTCCATAAAGTTGAAAGTCCATAAAGTCTGTAAAGTAGGCCCAAAACACTCTATAAAGTTGAAAGTTTGTAAAGTCGAAATAAGTCCATAAAGTCGAAAGTTGAAAGTCTATAAAGTAGACACAGAACGACCATGACTTCGCTGGCGGGCCGGCCTAGTTTTTAACAGAAATATAGCCCTGGATTCCCGCCTTCGCGGGAATAACATACGAGTTAGTATTTGCACCCACTTTCAACTTTATGGACTTTATAGACTTTCGACTTATGTGTTGCTATCGCAACACATACCTGCTCCATCTTTTTTCGCCGATTCTTTCAATTATATTGTCTAAAACAAGGGAATTTAATTCTCGTTGTATTGTTTTTTCACTGCAACCTTTTATACGGGCAGCAATGTCCTTTATACTAACATCTACCCCTTTTACAAAAAGCGCAACTATCTGTTCTCGTCTTGTTTGCTTACGATTTTGGAAAGATGAGGCAATTGATGAAGACTGACTATTTGCGTGTTGCATTAGGACACCATGTACTGAATCTGGTCTATTAGAATAATCTTGTCCTTTATTTAAAGATGTCTCTTGTCTTTTATAATCTAATATCTGTCTTTTAGCTTCTGGGACTATTACGTCTGTCTTTTTAATAAACTTTATGTCTTTGTCCACTCCCCTTATTATTTCATTAGGGGTTAGTGCGTCATACGAAGTAGAAACTATTCCTGAGTAAGCCTCTGTTTTATCATACAAAGTATCTTCTTTATCTACTGATATCATTTCTTTTGTAAGAACTGGTTGCTTCTTCTCAAGGACGACTTGTAACATTCTAAAACCGTCTATTAAAAGATTCGCATTCATTTCTGAGACAAGACCTGTCGCAGATGCAACATGAAGAAGGGAGATTATTTCCATTACAGACTTAAGTGCTGTCGCAAACTCTATACTTCGGTCTTTTATATCATACTGCATGAGAGCATTCATAGAAGACAAAAGTGTAACAGAATTCTTTCTTAGACTATTTTTTATAGGCTCACTTCCATCAACCAAATCCGTTACAATATAAAGAGCGGTAACCAGTCTTTCGGACTTTTTTGCAATCATAACCCCGTATCCATCTTTATTATTATCTTGCATGATGTCTTTTGTATGTTTTTTATAAAAATGACTTTTGTCTTTACCTTAGTCTTTAATATTTAATAAAGTCAGTATTCTGTTCCTTATAATTTTTGACTGTTTCCAAATGATTTATGTTGTCTATTCTATGCCTTTTATATAAGAAGTAAAGACTTGTCTAATAGGATTTTTGTGTCTAAGTAAACCTAACTAATAGTTAGATATTAGAAGTTAAAAGTTAAGTAAAATAGTTTCAAGTTTCCAGTTTTTAGTTTCAAGAAAATACAGGAAAGAGTTTAGAGTAAATACAAATACGAATGGCCACTTCGTGGCCATTCGTATTTCACTCTTAACTCTTTCCTTTTTCCTTTATTATCTATCTTATAATCGTTATTAACTGTGAGCAGATAACTATTTTTGTTATACTTCAAAATATAATTACCTTAAAAATACATGGCTAAAGAAACTATTAATAATCCAATTGAAACAACTGTCAGAACACGAAGACGTCGAGCAAAAGATCCAATTCTAACAGAAACAATTTTGGGAGTACTTTCTGTTGTGTCTGTTATGATCGCTGCACTTTTAGTTTTCTCTATGGTCCACGCTGGAGGTGCAGGTGGTGAAGCCCTTTTCACTGGACTACAATCTCTAATAGGAGTATTCACATATTTAACCCCTCTTTTGTTTCTTTATGTTGCTTATTATTTATGGAAAGAGGAAGTTCCTGACTTTGGCTTTATTTCATTTTTAGGTTATCTATTTTTATTAATTGGAATTGCTGGTCTCGGTACTATTATGTTTGGAGAAACTTTTGGAGGAATGTTGGGTGTACTTGCTGTTACTCCCCTAGTAAAATACTTTGCAATCTATCCAAGCTTTGCGTTACTTGCTGGCGTAGCATTTATAGGAGCATTAATTATTTTTAATAAAAAACCGTCCCTATCCCCTATCTTTGATGCTTTTGTTTTTCTTTTTAGAAAAATACGAGAAATGTTTACCCTAAGAAAGAAACTATCATTTGATGACGAAGACATACCACAAACTGATATAGAGTTAATAGATGAAGAAGAAATACCGATGACAGTTATAGATGATTTTGACACTACAGAGTCAGGTGGTCTTCATGACGAACTTTTCGGAAAAATAACCCCTACAGATATTATTGCTACTAAGAAGGAAATAAAACAGAAGCCAATTATTTTAACACCAGACTTCGTCCCTCCTCCACTTGATCTATTAAATATAGACAGTGGTAAATCCGGTGCAGGAGATAGCAAGGCAAAGATGACAACTATTCAAAGAACGCTTGAACATTTTCGTATTAATGTAGAAATGGGAGAAGTTACTGTTGGACCAACTGTTACTCAATTTACACTTAAACCAGCACAGGGTGTGAACCTTTCAAAGATTGTGGCACTTCACGATAATCTCGCCATGGAACTTGGCTCTGAATTCTTACGTATAGAAGCCCCTATCCCAGGAAAGACACTTGTCGGTATAGAAGTTCCAAATGAAAGAAAGGCATTACTTGGGCTTCGCTCAATGCTTGAGCTTGATGAATTTAAAGAATCTGGACCATTAACAATGGCAATTGGTAAAAGTATTGTTGGTAAACCAATATTTGGTGACCTAGAAAAAATGCCACACTTGCTTGTAGCTGGTGCGACACGTACCGGTAAATCTATTACACTTCAAAATCTTTTAATGTCTTTGTTATACAAAAATTCACCTTATGATTTGAAGCTTATAATTTTAGACCCAAAACGTGTTGAATTCACTGCTTATAATAATATTCCACATTTATACACACCGATTATTAAAGATCCAAAAGGTGCTATAAAAGCACTTAACTGGGCCATACAAGAACTTGAGAGACGTTATGAAATATTAGCGGAGCAAGGTCAAGTAAACGTATCTGATTATAATAAAAAAGTCTTATTCCCTGCCCTTGAAAAGGCTCGTAGAAAGACAAAAATAGGAGAAGAGTTAACTGGTGTTCCTCCAAAGATGCCTTATATTGTAATTATTTTTGATGAATACAATGACTTTATGCTTTCTTATCCAAAAGAAATTAGTCCACTTATAACAGCTATATCACAAAAAGGCCGTGCGGCGGGTGTTCACTTAATTCTCTCAACACAAAGACCTGATGTGAAAGTTATTACTGGAACAATTAAAGCAAATATTCCTGCTCGTATCGCTCTTAAAACAACTTCACAAATTGACTCCCGTACAATTTTAGATGCCTCTGGATCAGAAGATTTACTTGGAAATGGTGACATGCTTTACATGGCATCTGATAACCCTAGGTTGATTCGTATACAAGCCCCATTTATTTCTATGGAAGAAATTAGAGCTGTAGTGAGCCATATCAAAGAAGATAATCTAGAATTTATTCCTGATCAAATTGATATTTCAAAAGTTAAATTTAAACCAGTCAATGAAAGTATAGACAGTAACGAGACAAATCGTAATGAAGAACCAGTTGATGATGAAGATTATATGTCGGCTAAGGACTATGTGGTTTCCACTGAGAAAGCCTCAACTTCATCTCTTCAAACAGCTTTTAGATGGGGATATAATAAAGCAGCTAGAATAATGAACGATCTTGAGCACTTTAATGTTATTGGCCCTGCTAGATCTGGTGAAAGATACCGTGAAATACTTGTGGGAAATGTAACGACAGAAACTGGTGAAGAAACGGCTGTTAGAGATACAACAGCAGATGACATTTTTAGGAATTAGACCACTAGTCCTTAAAGTTTATAAAGTCCATAAAGTTAAAGGTTGATACAAATACAGGGGTGGATGCGAAGCATCCACCCCTGTATTTACTTTATGGACTTATATATGCCTTATATAAACAAATCTTTATCTAAACCGGATTGTTTTATAATCGCCATTAAAGTTCCTATCGGAATTTCTCTATTTAAACCATGATACGGAACAATAAGTGTAATTCCACCATTTTTAAATATAGAATGACTACCTTTTGACCTAACAAGCACGAAATTATTTTTAAGAAGTATCTTAATGACAAAAGATGCCTTCTTGGATTTCATAATTATGCTGAAACAGTTACTAAGGAAGCATTTTTTGTAAAGGAAAAAATGTTTCTCTTTGCTATTTTTGTTTCCTCCAACCAAAGGGAAAGAGCTTCTTTGGCGTTTATTCTGGCCTCTTCGAAAGTTTTACCGCAAGTAACACACCCAGGAAAATCAGGAAATATAACATTATAATTACCATCTCCATCCTCAGAGATAATACTAATATATGGGTTTGTTTTTACAGCTTTCATAATAATACTATAACATAAAACTAGACTTTAGACATTAGATGTTAGACTGTTAGATAGATACAAGATGAAGTAATCCCCGAAGGGGATTCCTTCATCTAAAATCTAATATCTAAAAACTACTAAAATGATTGAATTTAATGACCTAAGAAAGCAAGTAGAGGCAACATTGATAATAATTCTTCTTTTACTTGCCTTATTCTATGGTATTTTTAGAGCTTATCCCCTTTTAACTGGTCCAAATATAAAAATATTAAACTTAACAGATGGAGCAACTGTAGCCAGTACAACGTTTCAAGTTTCTGGAATAGTAAAACGTGCAAAAGAAATAACTTTACAGGGAAAACCCATAACAATAAATGATAAGGGAAACTTTACAGAAACCTTGGTGGCAACGTATCCATATACTATACTTGTATTAGTTGCTACGGATAAATATGGTGCAGTGGAAACAAAAACGCTTAGGGTAATACCTAAGGACTAGACTTTAGACAGTAGACATTAGATTTTAGATAAATACAAAATAATCAATACAATACTATGATGAAGAAAAAAGTGGTTAAGCCATTAAAAACAGTTGGCGTAAGAGAAGTTGCTGACAAAGGAAATAGGACAGGTAATTCTGATGCCCTACTTCGTGAAATACAAAATAAATTTGGAGAAGGAGCCATGATGAAATTAGGTAGTGCACCTAGGGTTGATGTCGGTGTAGTTCCGACTGGCTCTATAGGATTAGATGCTGCACTCGGCGTCGGTGGACTTCCTCGTGGGCGTATAGTTGAAATATTTGGACCTGAGTCTTCTGGAAAGACAACTTTGACACTACACGTAATTGCTGAAGCTCAACGACTTGGTGGTATTTGTGCTTTCATTGACGCTGAACATGCTATGGATCCAGAGTATGCAAAAAAACTTGGAGTAAATATAAATGAACTTTTAATTTCACAACCAGACAATGGCGAGCAAGCTTTGGAAATTACAGAATCAATTGTTAGAAGTGGAAAAGTAGATGTAGTGGTTATAGACTCAGTTGCAGCACTTACTCCAAAAGATGAAATTGAGGGAGATATGGGAGCACAGCATGTCGGTAAGCAAGCACGTTTAATGTCTCAAGCTCTTCGTAAACTAACTGCTATTGCCCATAAGTCACAAACAGTTATTGTGTTTATCAATCAAATCCGTATGCAAATTGGTGTAATGTTTGGTAATCCTGAAACAACCCCTGGTGGAAAGGCTTTAAAGTTTTATTCTTCTGTTCGTATAGATATTCGTAAAATTGCTCAAATTAAAAAAGGAGAAGATGTTGTTGGTGCTCGCACAAAAGTAAAGATTGTAAAAAATAAAGTTGCAGCCCCTTTCAAGACAACAGAGTTCGATATTATGTATAACGAAGGAATTTCTCGTGAAGGAGAACTGCTTGCACTTGGTGAGAAATTTAAATTAGTTACAAAGTCTGGCACAAGTTATTTATACGGTGAAGAAAAACTTGGTCGTGGATACGATGCAGCTCGTACATATTTACGTGAAAATAAAAAAATCGGTAATGCTCTTGAAAAAGCAATTCGTAAAGAATTAGAATCAGGCGCAAACTCATATTCAGGCGCAGTTGACCCAGAGGAGAATGAAGCTCCTGCTGACTAATATGCAAGTTAGCAAAACTAATGATGTTGTTGATTTAACTGCTGAAGAAATAGAGCAATTGTTTCAAAATAAGGCAAAAAATATTCTTTTTTCATTTGAAGATGAAGTCGCGCTTCTCGAGAAAGAAATATTAGAGAAGAAAAAACAAACTCTATGAATTTAGAAAAAAGACCAACTCCGAATGAACAACAAGAAGTGGAGCCAACTAGTCCTGTGGCTTTAGTTGAAAGAATGACTTCACGTGAGCAAGAAGTAGAAAATAAAATAGAAGCTAGAGCGGATGGAGTAGAAAAACTAATAGAAACACTTCCAGAAAATGAAAGAGCTTCTTTTGTGAAAAAATTAGCTACTATGAAAGATAAGGCGAATAGTGCTTTAAAGTTAACATTGGCTGGAGGTGCTTTTCTAATGGCAATGAACTCCCCCGCTTTTGCACAAGAAAATAGTACAGAGAGCGTAGCTCCTGATACGCAAATTTCTACTTCTGTAGAAACACCTACTAAAAATACAACTGAAAGTACCGTAGAGCGTTCAACTTTAGCACTTTATACTGATGTTGCAAAAACCGTAATAGAAGCAAGTATAGAAAATAAAATAAATACCATTGAAAAAGATGCAAAAACTGTTAATAATGACAATGCTAAACCACAAGAAAAAATAGATGCAACTCTCGGACTAGCTTCAAACATACCATCAAAATTATTAGGCAGTGCCGGATCTTTACTTTCAGGTCTTAATACAATTAATGATCTTCAAAAAGATATACAAGATCCAAAAGTCAGTACAACCGATATTTTTAAAAAACTAGGACGAGTAATCCTCGATATGAAAACTTTAGGCTTCGGAACCAGAATATTAGATTTTCTAACTGAAAAAGCTTAAGAAGCTGTTAATATCTATCTTTCTAAATTTTTGTCAAAAAAGGCTTTTTTTGGTATGATAATAGCTATCTGTATCTTGTATTTTCTACAACCTACAACCTATAAACTAACACCTATCTTTTATGGCAACACTTGATTATGATGAAATAAAACCTCGCAAGTTTATACTTGTCGACGACGTCCCCTACGAAGTACTTGAATCCCATGTAGCTCGTACTCAAAAACGTAAACCACAAAATCAAGTGCGTATGCGTAATGTGTTAAATGGTAAAGTTATCCCTGGAACTTTCCATGCGTCTGATACTGCAGAAGAAGCTGATATTTCAAAGCGTGAAGCATTATTTCTTTTTGCAAATAA